>NZ_JBVHQM010000011.1:0-270486 GCF_055567415.1 Streptomyces sp. NPDC026575 | reverse complement strand
TGTTTCCGATTCCCCGTCGGAGGGGGTTTGTTCGCGCCTTTCGGCGTGATCACTACTTTAGCGGAATTCCTCGTCGGCGCGTAATCGCGCCGCGGCCCGAATTTCGGCATGCCGAAATCGTTCCCGGTGAGGGGCCGTGCAGTAGTGGTGTGCCGCGAAGCGGCGGGATGGTTGTTCCGGGGCCGGTCGGCTCCGTGGCAACTCGGAGGACACTACACGAGGGCGTGGGGTTGTTCAAACCCGTGCCGGGCACGGGTCCGCGGTGTACGTTTGCGGCATGACTACGCATGCGCGCGTACAGCAGTGGTGGCTCGCCTGACGGCGGCCGGACCACAGCGCATGCATGACCACGGCCGCCGCTTCGGCGGCCGTTCGCGTTTCCCCCTCTCGTAGCCGGCCGGCGAAGTCGGCGGTCTCGACGCGCACTCAGCGGAGTGCGGGAGAGAAGGACGGGCGAGATGGCGATGGCGACGACGGCGCGTACGCGGATCTTCAGCGGGGTGCAGCCCACGGGGCATCTGACGCTGGGGAACTACCTCGGGGCGATGCGGCGGTGGGTCGAGGTGGATCAGCACCGTGCGGAGGCGCTGTTCTGCGTGGTGGATCTGCATGCGCTGACCGTCGAGCACGATCCGGGGCGGTTGCGGCGGCTGAGTCGGCAGGCCGCGACGTTGCTGCTGGCCGCGGGGCTGGATCCGGAGTTGTGCACGGTGTTCGCGCAGAGCCGGGTCGATGAGCATGTGCGGCTGTCGTATCTGATGGAGTGCACGGCCTCCGACGGGGAGATGCGGCGCATGATCCAGTACAAGGAGAAGGCCGCCCGGGAGCAGGCGCGGGGCGGGAGCGTGCGGCTGTCGCTGCTGACCTATCCGGCGCTGATGGCGGCGGACATCCTGGCGTACGGGGCGCAGGAGGTGCCGGTCGGGGAGGACCAGGCGCAGCATGTGGAGCTCACCCGGGATCTGGCGGTGCGGTTCAACCAGCGGTACGGGGCGACGTTCGTCGTGCCCAAAGCGACGCATCCGGCGGTGGCGGCACGGGTGATGGATCTGCAGGAGCCGACGTCCAAGATGGGCAAGTCGCACGCCAGGACGGCGGGGGTGGTGTATTTGCTCGACGAGCCGGAGGTGGTCCGCAAGAAGGTGATGCGGGCGGTCACCGACGGCGGGAGCGAGGTGGTCTACGACCGGGCGGAGCGGCCGGGGGTGGCGAATCTCCTGGATGTGCTGGCCGCCTGTACGCAGGGGGATCCGGAGCGGCTGGCCGAGGGGTACTCCTCCTACGGGGCGCTGAAGAAGGACACCGCGGAGGCGGTGGTGGAGATGCTGCGGCCGGTGCGGAGCCGGCATGCGGAGCTGGCGGCGGATCCGTCGGCGGTGGATGCGGTGTTGCGGGCCGGGGCGGAGCGGGCCCGGGCGATCGCCAGGCCGCGGGTGGATGCGGCCTATCGGGCGATGGGGTTGCTGGCCTGAGGCGTGTTCTCCCCTGGGGCAGCCGGTCCGGGGGCCGGCTGCCCCGCCGCGGGGTGGGCTCAGCCGTTGCCGGTGGCCAGTTCGCGGCTGCGGTCGCGGGCGGCTTCCAGGGCGGCGATCAGCGCGGCGCGGACGCCGTGGTTCTCCAGTTCGCGGATGGCGTTGATGGTGGTGCCGGCCGGGGACGTGACGTTCTCGCGGAGTTTGACGGGGTGTTCGCCGCTGTCGCGGAGCATCACGGCGGCGCCGATGGCGGCCTGGACGATGAGGTCGTGGGCCTTGTCGCGGGGCAGGCCGAGCAGGATGCCGGCGTCGGTCATGGCCTCGACGAGGAAGTAGAAGTACGCCGGGCCGGAGCCGGAGAGGGCGGTGGCGGCGTCCTGCTGGGTCTCGGGGACGCGGAGGGTCTTGCCGACGGTTGCGAAGATCTCCTCGGCGAGGGTGAGGTGGGCGGCGCTGGCGTGGGAGCCGGCGGAGATGACGGACATCGCCTCGTCGACGAGGGCGGGGGTGTTCGTCATGACCCGGACGACCGGGGTGCCGGTGGCCAGGCGCTCCTCGAAGTAGGAGGTGGGGATGCCGGCCGCGCCGCTGATGACCAGACGGTCGACGGGGACGTGCGGGGCGAGTTCCCTCAGGAGGGTGCCCATGTCCTGGGGCTTGACGGTGAGGATGAGGGTGTCGGCGGACTTGGCGGCCTCGGCGTTGCTGACGGCCTCCACGCCGTAGCGGGCGTGGAGCTGTTCGGCGCGTTCCTGGCGGCGGGCGGTGACCAAGAGGTCGGAGGGGGCCCAGCCGCCCCGGATCATTCCGCTGAGAAGGGCTTCGCCGATTTTTCCGGTGCCGAGTACGGCGACCTTCTGGGTCATGCTGCGGTTCACCTCGCCGGTGGTGCCTGGTCGGTTACGCCGTCATCCTCGCACCCGGGCGGCGCGGGGCGCGGGTGCGTTCCGAGGGCCAAGACGGTGTCACCTCGTACGGCGGCGGAGGGTGGCGGCGCCGAGGGCGAGGACGAGGAGGGCGCAGCCGGTGACGACGGCCGCGTCGCGGACGAAGTCGGCGGTGATGTCGGGGTGTCGCAGGACCTCGTTCATTCCGTCGACGGCGTAGGACATCGGCAGGGCGTCGGAGAGCGCTTCGAGGGCGGGGTGCATGGTCGCGCGCGGGGTGAACAGGCCGCAGAGCAGGAGCTGGGGCATCAGGACGGCGGGCAGGAACTGGACGGCCTGGAACTCGGAGGCGGCGAAGGCCGAGACGAAGAGGCCGAGGGCGGTGCCGAGGAGGGCGTCCAGGACGGCGACGAGCAGGAGCAGCCAGGGGGAGCCGACGGTGTCGAGGCCCAGGGCCCAGACGGACAGCCCGGTGGCGAGGGCGGACTGGGCGATCGCCAGCAGGCCGAAGGCCAGGGCGTAGCCGCCGATCAGGTCGGCCTTGCCCAGGGGCATGGCGAGCAGGCGTTCCAGGGTGCCGGAGGTGCGTTCGCGCAGGGTGGCGATGGAGGTCACCAGGAACATCGTGATCATCGGGAAGATGCCGAGGAGGGAGGCCCCGATGCCGTCGAAGGTCTCCGGGCGGGCGTCGAAGACATAGCGGAGCAGGGCGATCATCACGCACGGGACGACCAGCATCATCGCGAGGGTGCGGCGGTCGTGGCGCAGCTGGCGCAGGACCCGGGCGGCGGTGGCCAGGGTGCGGGACGGGGAGAGCGGCGCGGTGCGCGGGCGGGGGGCCGCGGCGGGCGGGGGTGCGGTGGCGGTCATCGGGCCGGCTCCTGGGTGGTGGTGTCGTGGTGCGGGGCGGCGGTCGCGGCCTGGTCGACGAGGTGGAGGAAGGCGGCCTCGACGGTGGGTGCGCCGGTGCGGTCGCGGAGGGCCTGCGGGGTGTCCTCGGCCAGGAAGCGGCCCTCGCGCATCAGCAGGAGGCGGTCGCAGCGCTCGGCCTCGTCCATGACGTGGGAGGACACCAGGAGGGTGGTGCCCCGGTCGGTGGCGAGGGCGCGGAAGAGGTCCCACAGGTCGCGGCGCAGGACGGGGTCCAGGCCGACGGTGGGTTCGTCGAGGACGAGGAGTTCGGGGGCGCCGAGGAGGGCCACCGCGAGGGAGACCCGGCTGCGCTGGCCGCCGGAGAGGCGGCCGGCGAGGACGTCGGCGTGGCCGGTGAGGTCGACGTCCGCGAGGGCGCGGGCGACGCCGGCGCGGCGGTGGTCGCGGGCGGCGCGGCCGGGGTGCAGGACGGCGGCGAAGTAGTCGAGGTTCTGGCGGACCGTGAGGTCGTCGTAGACGGACGGGTCCTGGGTGACGTAGCCGATGCGGGGGCGCAGGGCGGGGGCGCCCGCCGGGCGGCCGAGGACGTCGAGGGTGCCGGTGACGTGGGCCTGGGTGCCGACGACGGCGCGCAGGAGGGTGGATTTGCCGCAGCCGGAGGGTCCGAGGAGGCCGGTGATCCGGCCGCGGGGGACGTGGCAGGTGAGGGCGTCGAGGACGGTGCGGCCGCCTCGGACGACGGTGAGGTCGTGGGCGTGGACGGCGGGCTCGTCGGCACCGCGGCCACCGTAATTCATCATGCGATGAATAATGCGCCGGGCGGGGTGGACCGTCAAGCGTTGCGCCGTTGGAGCGAGCAACCCGGCGGAGTGGTGTGCGATGCGGCGCGCTGAGGCACGGATCGCGCCTTGGCGGCCGCCGGCGCGAACGGAATCCTTCCCTCCTGTCCGATAACTCCGCGTTCACAGGTCGATCACATATCGACTTGCGGCGGGGCCTGTCGGCCTCGACACAATGGGGGGACCTGTCCAGCCGCGCCGGAAGGGGCGTCGATGGCGAAGATCCAGGTGGGCCGTTTCGTACGGCTCCTGTTGATCCTCATGGCCGTCGCCCTGGCCCTGCCGACCGCCGCCGACGGCGCGTTCGGAACCGACGCGGCGGCCGCGGCCGCCAGGCACAGCGCCTCCGGCGCCGGTTCCGCGAGCACCGCCCCGGTGGCCTCGGACCCCTCCGAGGACCGGGAAGCCACACTCGGCCGCTGCCTGCCGCGCCGCGGCGGGCGCTCCGCGGCCACGGTCCGCGTGCCCGCACCGCCCGGCACGGCCGTGTCGACCGACGCTCCCGTACGGACCGAGGGCGGGCTGAGCCTCGCCGCCCCGCTGACCGGCCGTCAGGCCGTGCCCGTGTCGAGATCGGGCGAACTGCCCGTCCACCACCTCGTCTTCCGCTGCTGAGCACGGCGGGCTGAGAGCTGCCCCAGGGCCTTCCCCGGCCCGCGCATCCCGACGGATCCAGCCGTCATCGCCACACCCTTCATGGCGCGCGCCGCACGGCACCGCACGGCAGCCGGCGACAGCAGGCCGACCCGGGTCGCCCTGCGCCTGCTTGCCGGGCCCGTCTCCGGGCCGGTGCCGGTGTCCGCGTGCGCCGCCGCATCCCTCATCCGCTGGAGGCACGTCATGCGTAGGTTCCGTCCTGCCCGCTCACACCCGTCCCGGCAGTCGATATCCTCCCGGCCCTCCCGCTCGGCGCGGCCCTCGCTGCCGGTCCTGCGCGCCGACTTCACCGCGTCGCTCGTCGTCTTCCTCGTCGCCGTCCCGCTGTGCGTCGGGGTGGCCGTCGCCTCCGGGGCGCCGGCCGAACTGGGGCTGCTCACCGGGATCGTCGGGGGGCTGCTCACCGGGCTGCTGCCGGGCAGCAGTCTGCAGGTCAGCGGGCCGGCCGCCGGGCTGACCATGCTGGTCTACGAGGCCGTGCAGGAGTACGGGCTCGGCGCGCTGGGCGCGCTGGTGCTGATCGCCGGGCTGCTGCAACTGGCGATGGGGGCGCTGCGGCTGGGCCGCTGGTTCAGGGCCATCTCGGTCGCGGTCGTCCAGGGCATGCTGGCGGGCATCGGGCTGGTGCTGATCGCCGGGCAGCTGTACACCCTGGTCGACGCCGAGGCGCCCGGTGGCGGGCCGGCGAACCTGGCCGGGCTGCCGCGGCTCGCGGCGGATACCGCCGGGTCGCCGAGCGCGCTCGTGGCGCTGGCGATGGGCGCCTCGACGATGGCGCTGCTGGTGCTGTGGCCACGGTGGCGGCGGGCGGCGCGGGTGCTGCCGGCGCCGCTGGTGGCGGTGGCCCTGGCGACCGCCGTGGTGTTCGTCTGGGACCTGCCGGTGGCGCGGGTCGAAGTGCAGGGCCTGCTGGATGTCGTACAGCCGCCGGGCGGGGCGGACTTCGCGCGGCTGGTGGAGGCGGGGGCGGTGGCCGGTGCGCTGGGCACCGTGCTGGCGTTCACGCTGATCGCGTCGGCGGAGTCGCTGTTCAGCGCGGCCGCGGTGGACCGGCTGCACGACGGGCCGCGGACCGACTACGACAAGGAGCTGATGGCGCAGGGCGCCGGCAACACCGTCTGCGGACTGCTCGGCGCGCTGCCGATGACCGCGGTGATCGTCCGCAGCTCCGCGAACGTGCGGGCCGGGGCGCGCACCAAGGTGTCCCGAGTGCTGCACGGGGTGTGGCTGCTGGTCTTCGCGGCGGCGTTCCCGGCGGCGCTGGGCGCGGTGCCGATCGCGGCGCTGGCCGGTGTGCTGGTGCACGCCGGCTGGAAGCTGCTCCCGGTCGGGGAGTGGCGCCCGCTGTGGCGGGAGCACCGGGGTGAGGCCGTGGTGCTGGCCGCCACCGCGGTGGCGATCGTGGCCACCAACATGTTCGAGGGGGTGCTGCTGGGGCTGCTGATGGCGATCGCCAAGTCGGCGTGGGAGACCTCGCATGTGCACCTGGAGATCGCGGGACTGGAGGAGCCCGAGGGGACGTCCGCTCCGGGCTCCCGGCGCCCGGTCCGCGTACGGGCCGTCGGCAACGCCACCTTCCTGCGGCTGCCCAAGCTGCTCGACCAGTTGGAGGCGCTGCCCCGGGACCGGGAGGTCGAGCTGGACCTGTCCGGGCTGCGCCACCTCGACCACGCGTGTGCGGCCGCGCTCGGCAACTGGGAGGAGCAGCGCCGCGGACCGGAGGGAACCGCGCAGCACACGGCGCCGTCGATCGCGCCGTAACGCGGGCCGGCGGGGGGGCGTCGCTTCCTCTCAGAACGGAGAGACACCGGAAAGACACCCCCTAACCGGTAGCGGAGGGGCGTAGCGGCGGAAATGACCGTAGGGTCGGGGAACTTGTGACCACCGACCTGAGGAGCGCTGTGAACCGCCGGCCCCTTCGCTGCTGCGGTGCGACCGCGGCACTGCCCGTCGCCCTGCTGCTGTCCTCGTGCACGAGCGCGGCCGTCGGCACCCAGGGGGCGGCGGGCAGCGGCGGGGTGGGCGACCCCCTCTTCCCGGCGCTCGGCAACGGCGGCTACCAGGTCAGCCACTACGGGCTCGATCTCGACTACGACGTCGCGCACCGGCACCTCGACGCCACCGCCGAGATCACCGCCCGGGCCGAGCAGGACCTGCGCTCGTTCAAGCTCGATCTGCAGGGGCTGCGGGTGTCCGCCGTCCGGGTCGACGGCGAGGACGCCGCGTTCTCCCGCAAGGGGCACAAACTGACGGTGACTCCGCGGGACGGGATCGCCAAGGGCGCGCGGTTCCGTACGACCGTCGACTACGGCGGGACCCCGCAGGAGATGGAGGATCCGGACGGGTCGACGGAGGGCTGGGTCAAGACCGCCGACGGGGCGTTCGTGTCGGGTGAGCCGGCGGGGGCCATGACGTGGTTCCCCGGGAACAACCACCCGGGCGACAAGGCGACCTACGACTTCAAGATCACCGTGCCGCGGCAGTACACCGCCGTCGCCAACGGGGAACTGCGGTCGGAGAAGGTCTCCAAGGGGAAGGCCACCTTCGAATGGCACAACCCGCAGCCGATGGCCAGCTATCTGGCCACCGCCACCATCGGGAAGTTCGACGTCCGCACGTCCCGTACGCCCGACGGGCTGCCGCTGTACGTCGCGGTGGACCCCGCGGAGGCCAAGGCGAGCAAGGAGCCGCTGGAGCGGCTGCCGGAGATCATCAAGTGGGAGAGCGGGCTGTTCGGGAAGTACCCGTTCTCCTCGGCGGGCGCGATCGTCGACCACACCCCGGAGCGGATCGACTGGTACGCCCTGGAGTCCCAGACCAAGCCGGTCTACGCCGGGGCGCCGGACACCGTGACCGTGGTGCACGAGATGGCCCACCAGTGGTTCGGCGACTCGGTGACGCCGAAGACCTGGCGGGACACCTGGCTCAACGAGGGCTTCGCGACCTACGCCGAGTGGCTGTGGGAGGAGCACGAGGGCGGCAAGACGCCGCAGCAGCAGTTCGACGCGCTCTACGCCGACGACGAGGACAACGAGCGCTGGGACTTCCCCGCGGGCAAGCCGGCCGCGGCGAAGGACGTGACCGCGGAGCCCGTCTACGAGCGCGGCGCGATGGTGCTCCAGCAGCTGCGCAAGGCCGTCGGCGACAAGACCTTCTTCAAGATCCTCAAGGAGTGGCCCGCCGAATTCCGCTACCGCAACGCCGATTCGAAGGACTTCATCGCCTTCTGCCAGGCCCGCACGGACGTGGATCTGACCGATCTGTTCGCCGACTGGCTCTACGGCAAGGGCAAGCCGGACTGGGAGTACTGAGCGGCCGCCCGCGCACGCACACCGCGCACCCACGCCGCGCACGCACACCGCGGACGGCCCCCGGCTCCCACGGAGCGCGGTACTGCCCAGGACCGGTCCCGGGGTCTGCCCGGGGTCTGCCCGGGGTCTGCCCGGGGTCTGCCCGGGGTCTGCCCGGGGGGCGGGCCCCTAGTCGCCCCCTCCCCCGCCGCAGCCCGAACCGCACGACGAACCGCACGAGGAGCCGCAGGAGGAGGTGCCGCAGCCGCCGCCCGGGTGGGGCTTGCGCCGGCACTTCGCCCCCGCCGGGGCCAGCGCGCTCGTCGAGGTCGGCCACAGTTCCTTGTCCGCGCTGAACCCCGCCTCCTCGATCAGGGCCACGGTCGGCAGATGCCCCTCCGCGCCGTGTCCGGAGGCGCCGGGCTCGTCGGGATAGTGGTGCACGAAGCGTCCGAGCCGGGCGCACAGCTCGGCGTAGAGCGCCGTGTGCAGGATGAGGGCGTGCCACCCCTCGTCGACCACGCGCGAGGGACGGATGGACGCCGTCGGGAACTTCGCGGCGGCCACGACGAACTTGAGTGCCTCGTCCACCACCCGCCCGGCCATCGGCGCGTCCATGCCGGGGTTGTTGTCCATGACCGTGGCGACGACACCTCTGAACGCCTCAGGAGCGAGCAAGCCGCGTACTTCGTGCATGTGCGTGCCTTCCTTCCCGGTGTGGTTCCCCTGGGCCCGCCCCTGCCGTACGGTCCGCCGGGAGACGGCCCGGCCGGGGCGGGAGTCGCTGCGCCCGGTCGCCCCGTGCGCCGCTGCAGCCCGTGCGCTTCACCCCACGCGCCGCTCGCCGCGCTCGGGGCTGTCGGCGGCGCCGGGCGGGGGTGACTCCAGATGGCGCTTGAGGCGCTGGAGTGTGCTGCCGATGTGGGTGTGGTTGGCGCCGATCCGGTCGGAGACGCCCGTGACGAGGGCGGCGACGGGGATGAACCACAGCGGCACCCGCAGCCAGTTGGTCTCGGTGATGGTGCAGCCCTGTGGCGCGGGCGCGATGTCGTACTGCCAGCGGGAGATGGGGATGCCGAGCGGCGCCGTCACCTCGTAGGCGAAGCGCCGGCCCGGCTCGGCGTCCGTGATCCGGCAGTCGGTGTACCAGCGGCGCGGGCCGTTGCGGTTGTGGCCGCGGAAGCGGGCGCCCACCGCCGGGGCCGTGGCGCCGCCCAGCCAGCGGGCGCGGTGCGCCTCCTCGCCGAGGCGGACCATCACCAGCGGATCGCTCACGACGCGGTACGCCTCGGCGGGGGTCACCTCGACGGTCACCGTGCCCGAGGCCGCGGGGTCCGGGAATCTCGGGATGCGCGACGGGCGCGGCAGGGGCATCTCACCCTCCTCGGCTGATGTAATCAGCGATTACATCAGCGGGCGGGGTGGCGGTCAAGACCCTGTGGATTCCGGGGAGTTGGCGATGCCCGCGCCGAAGGTGTCCAGGACCTGCTCGGCCAGCGTCTCCGCCCGCTCCGGCGGCAGATACCCGTCGACGATCATCTGCGACAGCCCGTAGACCACCGCCTGGCCCGCCAGGCCCACCGTCGCGGGATCGCCGGGGCGCAGCACTCCGGCCTTCTGGTCGGCGACGATGATGTCGGTGAAGGCCCGCTCGATGTCGGAGAGCCGCTGGTGCAGCTCGGCGGGCCGGCTGTCGCCGAACACCCTGGTCTTGATCAGCTCGAAGCGGCGCGGGTGGCGGATCGCGAACCGGACGAAGCCCAGGCCGAAGGCGCGCATCACCGAGCCCTCGGCGCCGGCGACCATGCCCGTCTGCCACTGTGCGAAGTCGGCCAGGATCCGGTCGGCGACCGCCGTCAGCAGCGCCTGCCGGTCGGCGAAGTGCCGGAACGGCGCGCCCGGCGACACCCCCGCCCGGCGTGCGACCTCACGTACGGTCACCTGCTCCATCCCGCGCTCGTCCAGGAGCTCGATCGCCGCGGAGGTGAGCGCGGCGGGGAGGTCGCCGTGGTGATAGCCAGCGCGTTCCGTGGTCTTGCCCGTCATGCACGCAGTGCTACCACACGCCCGCGCGCGGCGGCCCGGCGTGCCGGAGTCGACGGGAGGCCGCCTAGGGCCTGTCGATGGGTCGGGCCCGGCCAGGACCCATCGGACAGGCCCTAGCTGTATTGACCCGCCGTCGTGCGCGCGACCGCCGGGCGCCGTGCTCGTGCCCTATAGGACAAGGTGGGCGGGCGCAGTGTGACACCCGGCCGGGCGAGCGGCCCGGGCCGCCCACGGAGTCAGCGGCGCTTGCCGGGCTTCTTCTTCGCGGAGGGGCCGTTCTTGGCGGACGAGGTGCCCTTGGCGGCCGGGTTGCCGGTGCGGGCGCTGCGGCGGCGCGCGTGGCGCTCGCGGGCCGCCGTGTACTCGGCGCGGTGCAGCTTCTCGCCGGGGGCCTCCCTCAGGCTGCGGCAGAAGTACGCGAGCAGCGAGCCGATGAAGCCGATCAGCATCAGGCTCTGCCCGGACGACCCGGCGGCGCTGTGGGCGGCCGGGTCGGGGCGGCGCACGAAGCCGTCCCAGGTGCGGCGGAAGGCCAGCGCGCTGCAGATCGCGAAGCCGGCGACGACCAGGATGCCGACGAACGGGCCGACGGCGGCGATCTCCAGGCCCTGGAAGGCGAACCGCAGCACGACCGCGCCGACCGCGGCGAGCGCCAGCGAGCCCACCGCGACGCCGACCCGGCGCAGGGCGTAGCCGCCGTCGTGATGGACCCAGGTGGTGCCGAAGAACCGGATCTCCTCCGGTTCGGGGCCACCCTCGGGGCCGCCGCGCTCCGGGCTCCCGGCGGGGGTCTGCGCATCGCTCATGGCTCGATTATCCCCGCCGGGCCGTACGGGCCGGCAGGCCCGCCCCGCCTGCGCCGAGGGCGCCCGCCGCGCCTCAGCCGCCCATGCAGCGCGGCGCGACCATCACATCGCTGCCCGTGTGGACGTAGGTGTCGGAGACGTACTGGCCGGTGCCGATGTTGTCCCAGAGGTCCGAGGTGCCGTACGGGCCGCTGACCCGCTGGCCGTGCCGCTGGCAGCGGATCTCGATCCGTGCCCCTTCCGGCAGCAGGCGGACGACCGGGTAGTTCGTGCCGGGGCCCTTGCGGACCTTGACGCGGTAGCCGGGCGCGATCGGATAGACCAGACCGCCACCGGAGGCGGCGGCGAGCACCTCGCCGGCAGCCTGCTCGGAATCGCCCTGTATGTCCTGCGTTGTCATTTCTTGCTCCCCCGTTGACGGCGCCGTTTTGATCATGTTCGTTTCCATTCCGCAACGCGCACGCTAGCAAGCTTCGTTCATCTCGTACGCGCCATCGACTAGGCTCCGCGCGTCGCACCTGCGACCGAATGGCACAGGGAATGACACGGGGGTGGAACCATGCCGTCGCTGCGCGATTCCGGGGTCGGCCCGGAAGCGGAGCGTCCGGAGTACGCCGGCCAGTACCGCCTGGAGGCGCGGCTCGGCGCCGGCGGTATGGGCGTGGTCCACCTGGCCCGCTCGTCCTCCGGACTGCTGCTCGCGGTCAAGGTCATCCACGCCGAGTTCGCCCAGGACCCGGAGTTTCGCGGGCGGTTCCGGCAGGAGGTGGCGGCTGCGCGGCGGGTCAGTGGCGCCTTCACCGCGCCGGTCGTGGACGCCGACCCGGATGCCGAACGCCCCTGGATGGCCACCCTCCACATTCCCGGGCCGACGCTTTCGGACCATGTGAAGCGGAACGGCCCGCTGGCGCCCGGCGAGGTGCGGCAGCTGGCCGCGGGGCTCGCCGAGGCACTGCGCGACATCCATCGCGCCGGGGTGGTGCACCGCGACCTCAAGCCGGGGAACGTACTGCTGGCCGCCGACGGCCCGAAAGTCATCGACTTCGGCATCTCGCGCCCCTCCGACAGCGAAATGCGCACCGAGACCGGCAAGTTGATCGGCACACCGCCGTTCATGGCGCCCGAGCAGTTCCAGCGGCCGCGCGAGGTGGGGCCCGCCGCGGACGTCTTCGCACTGGGTTCGGTGCTGGTGCACGCCGCCACCGGGAGCGGGCCGTTCGACTCCGAGAGCCCCTACCTCGTCGCGTATCAGGTCGTGCACGACGAGGCCGATCTGGCGGGTGTGCCGCAGGAGTTGGCCCCGCTGATCGAGAGCTGCCTGGCGAAGGACCCGGCGGACCGCCCGACCCCGGACGCGCTGCGGGAGATGCTGCGGACCGACGACCCGGTGGGCCTGGCCGTGGACGGCGCGCCGCGGGGAGCGGTGCGGGGCAGGTTGGACGACGGCGCGGTGCCGGACGTGCGGATCCCGGAGCAGCGGCAGCCCGTACGGGCCGAGCCCACCCCGCCGCGCGCCGAGACCACGCACGTACGCTCGCCCGCCCCTCTCGTCGAACCGGCCCCCGACGCCGGACCGGCGCCCCTCGACGCCCCGGCCCCGCCCGCTCCCGGCCCACGCGGTGCCACCCGCTCCCCGAGCCGCCGCCGCTGGCCCCTGTGGGCGGCGCTGGCCCTGGTCGCCACCGGGGCGGGCGCGTTCACCGGGGCCCAGGCGCTCTTCCCCTCGGACCCCGGCCGGGACCCGGCGCTGCAGACCCGCCCCTCCCGCCCCGGCGAGGGCTTCCGCGCCTGGCACACCACCCTCATCGAGCGGCCCAAGGGGCACGACGCCGAACTGCCCTTCTGCACCAGTGGATCCGGCGCCGTCTTCTGCGGCCAGAAGGGTGTGCTGGCCGCCCGGCTCGACCCGGACACCGGCCGGGTGGCATGGCGGCGCACCGAGGACTCCCCCGGCAAGTACGCCGCCTCACCGGCCGCCCCGGTGCTCTCCGGCGGCCTGCTGTACGTCTTCTCCGCCGACGCCACCCGACTGCTGGCGCTCGATCCGTCGCCCGGCGGCAAGGGCGCCGTCCGCTGGAGCACGAACCTCACCCGATACGAGGGCGGCGCCGCGGTCATCGGGAACCGCGTCCTGCTGGCGGCCGGGGACGGCACGGTCACCGCCCTGGACAGCACCACCCACCGCGAACGCTGGCACCGGCGCTACCCCGGCCACCAGCTCCCGCTGTTCGCCGGATTCGGCGACCCGCACACCGCCTACGCCGCCGAACCCACCCCCGACGGCACGGCCTCGCAGGTCACCGCCATCGACGTGGCCGACGGCCGGGTCCGCTGGTCGCGCCGGCTGCCGGGGGTGCTCACCCCGGCCGGGACCGGCCCGTCCGGGGCGCTCTACCTCACCGCCACCGACCCCAAGCTCTCCTACCGCACCACCGCCGTCGTCCGCTACGACCCGGCGAGGGGGCACAGCCGCCGCCTGCCGCTGACCGCGCCCCTGGACGGCGTGGCCGCCGTGGTGCACGACGAGACGGTGTACCTGCTGGCCGAGGGCGGTGCGCTGCAGGCCGTCGGGGCCCGTAAGTGGGACACCGAGACCTCGGTCAGCCGGGGGTCGGCGCCCGTGGTGAGCGGCAACCGGCTGTTCTTCACCGCCGCGGACGGCCGGCTGCTGGCGATGGACGCCCGGTCGGGCGCGCTGATCGGCCAGACCCCGCCCCGGCTGACCGCCGCCCGGCACAACGGGTTCGTGGAGTCGCTGCCCGCACCCCGGGTGGACGGCGCACGGGGCTCGGTCTACGCCGCGGCACCGGACGGCACGGTGTTCGGCGCGCCGACGAAGGACCCGGCGGGCTGGTGAGAGCCCGCCCCCGGGCCCCGGTGGCAGCGGCAGGCACAGACCTCCCGCCGGACACCGGGCACCGGGGCGGCGCCGGTCCGCGCGAACCCCTTGTCGCAGGCCGCGTGGGTCCCGATGTGGCACGACGGGGAGATGTAGGGGCGGCCGGTCACGTCGTCCGTCACGTCCTCCGTCACCTCTCGGCCTTCGCGAGCACCTGGATCAGCCGACGCACCGTCTCCAGATTGCAGCGCCCCAACTCGACCAGGGGGTAGGGCTGTTCACGGGTGTACGACACCGGGTCGACCCCCAACGACGGCAGCACGACACCGACCCGCCGGAGCAACCCGGCCAGCTCGCCGCACGCCGCCTCCGCCTCGTCCATCCGGCCTGTGGCCATGGCTAACGCTCCTGTCCGCCGTTTCCCTGTGGGGCCGACCGGTCACGACTACGGTGAGTGGCCCGGTCATTACGAGGATGGACGGGTGAAAGGGCGCGAACCCCCAATTGCGGGGCGTAGTTCCGGGCCCTGGGTCACTAGTTCCGCACCTGCCCCGGAGGAGGGTCGCCATGCCGCCGAGAAGCGTCGTCACCGGACGCAGCACGGACCCGCGTCGACGATTCGCGGAGGAGCTGCGATTACTGCGCACGCAGCGCGGGGAGAGCCTGCGGCAGCTCGGCGAGGCGCTCGGGTGGGACGCGTCCCTCTTCGGGAAGATGGAGCGCGGCCAGACGATCGGCAGCCCGGAGGTCGCCGAGGCGCTCGACCAGCACTACGGGACACCCGGACTGCTGCTGGCGCTGTGGGAGTTGGCGGCGGCGGATCCCACGCAGTTCAAGGAGCGGTACCGCCGCTACATGTCTCTTGAGTCCGAGGCGGTCAGCCTCTGGCACTACGCCGTGGCCCTTCTGCCTGGCCTGCTCCAGACAGAGGGCTACGCGCGCGCCCTGCTCTCGGCAGGCGGTCTCACCGGCGACGCGCTGACCCGGCAGGTGGATGCGCGCATAGCACGCTGCGAGGTGCTGCACGCAGACAATGCACCGCAGTTCCGCACGATCCTGTCCGAAGGTGTGCTGCGCACGCCGTTGGCCGACGCCAGCGAGTGGCGGAAGCAGCTTGAACACCTCGTTGCCATGGGAGAGCGAACGAACGTCGCCGTTCAAGTCGTGCGACACGACGCCGGACTGCATGCCCTGACCAATACCCACACCATGTTTCTGCGGCTCCCAGGCGGCCGCACCGTGGCCTGGGTGGAGACCGGGTACTCGGGTGAACTCGTCCAGGAATCGGCTTCAGTTGAGCGTCTGCAACACGCGTACGATGCCGTGCGCGACCTGGCGTTGAGCCCGGCCGACTCGCGGAAGTTCATCATCCAGACGTTGGAGGAAGTGCCGTGCGAACCATCGACCTGAGCACCGTCACCTGGCGCAAGTCCAGCTACAGCAACCAGGACGGCGGCGAATGCGTCGAGGTCGCCGACGAACTCCTGCACGCCGTCACCTGGCGCAAGTCCAGCTACAGCAACCCGGACGGCGGCCAGTGCGTCGAAGTCTCCGACGACTTCCCCGCCCTCGTCCCCGTCCGCGACAGCAAGGACCCCAACGGTCCCGCGCTGCTCTTCCCCGCGGCGGCCTGGGCCTCGTTCGTCACCGCCGTGAAGGGCGGGGAGCTGCCCGCCGTCTGACGGTCCGACGCGAAGGAGCCCCCACCGAGGTGGGGGCTCCTTCGCGTCAACGGGCGGCTCAGCCCAGCTTGTTCACGTCCCGCACCGCGCCCTTGTCCGCGCTGGTGGCCATCGCCGCGTAGGCCCGCAGCGCCGCCGACACCTTGCGTTCGCGCTGCTTGGGCGCGTACACGCCGCCCAGGGCCTCCCGGCGGGCGGCCAGCGTCGCGTCGTCCACGAGGAGGTCGATGGTCCGGTTCGGGATGTCGATGCGGATGCGGTCGCCGTCCTCGACGAGGGCGATGGTGCCGCCGGAGGCCGCCTCGGGGGAGGCGTGGCCGATGGACAGGCCGGAGGTGCCGCCGGAGAAGCGGCCGTCGGTGACCAGCGCGCATGCCTTGCCCAGTCCGCGGCCCTTGAGGAACGACGTCGGGTAGAGCATCTCCTGCATGCCGGGGCCGCCCTTGGGGCCCTCGTAGCGGATGACGACGACGTCGCCCTCCTTGATCTGCTTGGTGAGGATCTTGTCGACGGCCTCTTCCTGCGACTCGCAGACCACGGCCGGGCCCTCGAAGGTCCAGATGGACTCGTCGACGCCGGCGGTCTTCACCACGCAGCCGTCCTCGGCGATGTTGCCCTTGAGGACCGCCAGTCCGCCGTCCTTGGAGTAGGCGTGCTCGACGGAGCGGATGCAGCCGCCCTCGGCGTCGGTGTCCAGCGTCTCCCAGCGCTCGGACTGGGAGAAGGCGGTCGCCGAGCGCTTGCAGCCGGGGGCGGCGTGCCACAGCTCGACGGCTTCGGCGGAGGGCGAACCGCCGCGCACGTCCCAGGTCTTGAGGTGCTCGGCGAGGGTCGCGGAGTGGACGGAGTGCACGTCCTCGTTGAGCAGTCCGCCGCGGTAGAGCTCCCCGAGGATCGCGGGGATGCCGCCGGCGCGGTGCACGTCCTCCATGTAGTACGTGCCGCCGGGCGCCACGTTCGGGGCGACCTTGGCCAGGCAGGGGACGCGCCGCGAGACCTCGTTGATGTCCTTGAGGTCGTAGTCCAGCTCGGCCTCCTGGGCGGCGGCGAGCAGATGCAGGATCGTGTTCGTGGAGCCGCCCATGGCGATGTCGAGCGCCATGGCGTTCTCGAAGGCGGCGCGGGTGGCGATGTTGCGCGGCAGGACGGACTCGTCGCCGTCCTCGTAGTAGCGCTTGGTGATCTCCACGACCGTGCGGCCGGCGTTCTCGTAGAGCGCCTTGCGGGCGGTGTGGGTGGCCAGGACCGAGCCGTTGCCGGGCAGCGAGAGGCCGATGGCCTCGGTCAGGCAGTTCATCGAGTTGGCGGTGAACATGCCGGAGCAGGAACCGCAGGTGGGGCAGGCGTTCTCCTCGATGCGGAGGACGTCCTCGTCCGAGACGCTGTCGTTGACCGAGTCGACGATGGCGTTGATCAGGTCGAGCTTGCGGACCGTGCCGTCCACGAGGGTGGCCTGGCCGGCCTCCATCGGGCCGCCGGAGACGAAGACCACCGGGATGTTCAGGCGCATCGCGGCCATCAGCATGCCGGGGGTGATCTTGTCGCAGTTGGAGATGCAGATCAGCGCGTCGGCGCAGTGCGCCTCGACCATGTACTCGACGGAGTCCGCGATCAGGTCGCGGGAGGGCAGCGAGTAGAGCATGCCGCCGTGGCCCATGGCGATGCCGTCGTCGACGGCGATGGTGTTGAACTCGCGGGGGACGGCGCCGGCGGCCCGGATGGCGTCGGAGACGATCCGGCCGACGGGGGCGAGGTGGGTGTGGCCGGGCACGAACTCGGTGAAGGAGTTGGCCACGGCGACGATCGGCTTGCCGATGTCCTCGCTCGCTACACCCGAGGCCCGCATAAGGGCGCGGGCGCCCGCCATGTTGCGGCCATGGGTAACGGTGCGGGACCTCAGCTCAGGCACGATGGTCACTCCCTCGGAAATCATGTAGCAGCTGCATCCGAGATTACGCTCTTGATCCAAGATCCGGACGCCGACTCCGGCATGTGAGACGGCTGCCCGCAGTACGGACGGCCGGCCGGGTGCGCCGGATCCGTTGTGCGGAGGGCCGGTACGGCCGGTTTTCCCTCGTGCGGTCAGCCGGCCCGTACGGCCAGTTCCCTCGTGCGGACGGCCGGCCGGGTACGCCCGCTCCGTTGTGCGGACGGCCGGCCCGCCCGCACTCCAGGAATACCGCCCCCGCCCTCCCCGTTGTGGCCCCGCAGGGGGCCCTCGCGCCCCCTAGGCGATCCGTTCGACCGCCCCTTACGGGACGCACCCCGCCCCCTACGGGACAGTCAGATACCTCTGCAACGTCGGCGCGACCATCGCGATGATCTCCTCCGTGTCCGCGGAGGCGACCGGGTCCATCTTGATCACATAGCGCAGCAGCGCGATGCCGATGAGGTGGCCCGCGGCCAGCTGCACCCGGAACTCGGGGTCGGGGACGCTCAGTTCGCCCGCCAGCCGCTGCAGCATCCGGCGCTCGATCAGCCCGCGCAGCACCGCCGCCGCGGTGTCGTTGGTCAGCGCCGAACGCATGATCGCCAGCAGCGGCGGCCGGCTGACCGGGTTCTCCCAGACCCCGAACATGAAGCGGGCCATCCGCTCGCCCACCTCGGCGCCGCCGCCCGCGAGGGCGTCCGGCATGGTCAGCGCGGGCGCGAAGGACAGCTCGATGGCCGCCGCGAACACCTGCTCCTTGGTGCCGAAGTAGTGGTGCACCAGCGCCGCGTCCACCCCGGCCGCCTTGGCGATCCCGCGCACCGATGCCTTGTCGTAGCCGCGCTCGGCGAACTGCGTACGGGCCGCGGCCAGGATCCGGTCCCGGGCGCCGGGCCCGGCCTCGGCGGCGGCGCGTGCGGGGCGCCCCCGGCGCCGGGCCGGCCGCTCGGCCGCCCCGCCATCGGGCTCGCTCACGAACCCGGCACCCGGCTCGGCGAGGCCAGATGCAGCCGGGTGAAGGCCAGCGCCTCGGCCAGGTCGGCCTCGCGTTCGGCGGCGGACATCGCCCGGCGGGTGTTGACCTCGACGACCACATGCCCGTCGAAGCCGGTGGCCGCCAGCCGCTCCAGCACCTCGGCGCAGGGCTGGCTGCCGCGCCCCGGCACCAGATGCTCGTCCTTGGCGGAGCCGTTGCCGTCGGCGAGGTGGACGTGCGCCAGCCGGTCGCCCATCCGCTCCACCATCGCCAGCGCGTCGTTGCGGGCGGTGGCGGTGTGCGACAGGTCGACGGTGAAGTGCCGGTAGTCGTCGTTGGTGGGGTCCCAGTCCGGGGCGTACGCGAGCATCTCGCGGTCCCGATAGCGCCACGGGTACATGTTCTCGACGGCGAACCGCACGTCCGTCTCGCCCGCCATCCGCCACACCCCGCGGACGAACTCCCGGGCGTAGCTGCGCTGCCAGCGGAACGGCGGGTGCACGACGACGGTCGAGGCTCCCAGCCTCTCCGCGGCGTTGCGGGCCCGCTGGAGCTTCACCCACGGGTCGGTGGACCAGACCCGCTGAGTGATCAGCAGGCACGGCGCGTGGACGGCCAGGACCGGTACGCCGTGGTAGTCGGAGAGCCGGCGCAGCGCCTCGACGTCCTGGCTGACCGGATCGGTCCACACCATGACCTCGACGCCGTCGTAGCCCAGGCGCGCGGCGATCTCGAAGGCCGTCGCCGTCGACTCCGGATACACCGAGGCCGTGGACAGCGCGACCTTGGCATCCGGGATGCGCACCACTGGCTCTGTCACGAGGGACAGCGTACGGGCCGCACCTGTGCCCGGGGCGGGAGATCCGGACCGCCGCCGCCCCTGTCGGCGCAGGGCTCGCCGCCCGGTGAGAGCCCGGGGGCCGGTGGGGCTGGGGCGATGCGCGAGGCGCCCCTCCCGTACGGGCGTGACGAGTCTCACGCCGGAAGGTGGTCCAGCCGCCGCAGGATGACGCCCTCGCGCAGCGCCCACGGGCAGATCTCCAGCGTCTCCACCCCGAACAGGTCCATCGCGGCCTCGGCGACCAGCGCCCCGGCCAGCAGCTGCCGCGCCCGGCCGTCGGACACCCCCGGCAGCTCGGCGCGCTCCTTGACCGTCATCGCGGCAAGCCGCGGCACCCACTCCTCCAGGTCGCTGCGGGTCAGCTCGCGCTGGACGTACAGGCCCTCGGCCGAGCGCGCCGCGCCCGCGATCCGGGCCAGCTGCTTGAAGGTCTTGGACGTGCCGACGACCTGGTCGGGGGTCCCGTACCGGGTGAACTCGCTCACCACCCTGGCGATCTCGGCCCGCACCCGGCGGCGCAGCGCCCGCACGTCGTCCGGGTCGGGCGGGTCGCCGGGCAGGGAGCTCGCGGTGAGCCGGCCGGCGCCCTGCGGCAGCGACACCGCCACGTCCGGCTCCTCGTCGAGGCCGAAGGCGATCTCCAGCGAGCCGCCGCCGATGTCCAGCACCAGCAGCCGGCCGGCGGACCAGCCCAGCCAGCGGCGGGCGGCGAGGAAGGTGAGCCGCGCCTCGTCCTCACCGGAGAGCACCTGAAGCTCGACGCCGGTCTCCAGGCCGACCCGGCGCAGCACCTCCTCGCCGTTGGTGGCCTCGCGCACCGCGGACGTGGCGAACGGCAGCACGCTCTCGACGCCCTTGTCCTCGGCCACCTGCAGCGCCTCCTGGACGGTCGCCACCAGGCGCTCCACCCCGGCGTCACTTATGGCACCGGCGTCGTCGAGGAGCTCGGCAAGGCGCAGATCCGCCTTGTGCGAATAGGCGGGCAGCGGGCGCGCGCCCGGGTGCGCGTCCACCACCAGCAGATGGACCGTATTCGAACCCACATCGAGGACACCGAGTCTCATACGGGGAAACCTACTGCGCCGGTGGCCCGCTCCTCACGGCGCGGTGGTTTCCGCCCCGCGGCCCGCCGCGCACCGGGCGCGCGCCGGCGACCGGATTCGGCAATTCCTCAAGCCGTACCGACCCCCGTACGCTGGACCCGTGGCAAAGACGAAAAAGGCGAAGCACGAAAAAGCGCTGAAGAAGGACGAAAAGCGGCGCGCCAAGGCGGCCGCCGGGGCGCAGGCGTCGTCCGACGAGGTCGGCCTCGACTTCGCCCGCGCGTGGGTCACCTTCCCCGACCCGGGCGACGACGAGCAGCTCTTCCGCTGCGACCTGACCTGGCTGACGTCCCGCTGGACCTGCATCTTCGGCAGCGGCTGCCAGGGCATCCAGGCCGGCCGGGCCGACGACGGCTGCTGCACGCTCGGCGCGCATTTCTCGGACGAGGACGACGAGAAGCGGGTGGCCCGGCACGTGGCACGGCTCACGCCCGACCTGTGGCAGTTCCACGACGTCGGCACGCAGACCGGCTGGGTCGAGGAGGACGACGACGGCGAGCGGCAGACCCGCCGCTGGCAGGGCTCGTGCATCTTCCAGAACCGCCCCGGCTTCCCCGCCGGCGCAGGCTGCTCGCTGCACATCCTCGCGCTGCGCGAGGGCCGCGAACCGCTGGAGACCAAGCCGGACGTCTGCTGGCAGCTGCCGGTCCGGCGCACCTACGACTGGATCGACCGGCCGGACGACACCCAGGTGCTCCAGGTGACGATCGGCGAGTACGACCGGCGCGGCTGGGGCCCGGGCGGCCACGACCTGCACTGGTGGTGCACGTCGGCGACCTCGGCGCACGGCGCCGGCGAGCCGGTGTACGTCTCGTACAAGGCGGAGCTGACCGAGCTGATGGGCAAGAAGGGCTACGCCAAGCTCGCCGAGCTGTGCGAGGAGCGGCTGGCGGCGACGCTGCCGATGGCGCCGCATCCGGCGGACCCGAAGCCGGCGAAGTAGCGGAACTCCGCGAGGCCCCGGGGCGCGGGGCCGGCGCCGCTTGCCACCGTGGTGCTTTCACGGCCCGCCGGGGTGCTCCCTCGGCGGGCCGTGGCGCTTTCCCGGCTTCCTGGCGGGCCGTGCGCATCCCATCCTCGGCTCCTTGGCGGGCCGTGCGCTTCCCCGGCTCCTTGGCGGGCCGTGCGCTTCCCCGGCTCCTTGGCGGGCCGTGCGCTTCCCCGCTTCCCCGGCGGGCCGTGATGGCTTCGCGGCCCGCCGTCGTGCCGCCTCAGCCGGCCGGGCGGGTGGTGTTCGACGGCCTGGAGGTCGGCTCCGGGGTGGTCGGGCTCGGCGTCGGCGTGGACGCCGTGGGGGTGGGTGTGGGCGTCGGGGCCGTCGGTGTGGGGGTGGACGTGGGGCCCGAGGGGGTCGGCGTCGGGTTCGTGGGCGTCGGGTCCTGCGGGCCGGGGCCCGGCTCGGGGGCGCCGAAGCCCTCCAACGTCACAGCGGTCCGGCCGGGCCCGATGGCGATCCTGGCCCGCCACCGGCCCGCGGGCTCCCGGTCGTGGTCGACGTAGACCGTGATCGTCGTGGACTGCCCGGGCCGCAGCGAGCCCGCCGTATGGCTCATCAGCAGCCACGGCGCACCCGACGAGGCCGTCCAGCGCACCGGCGCGCCGCCCGAGGCGCTGAGCGTGATGACCGTCGTCCCGCCGCTCGGCTGCGCGGCCACCTCCAGCCGCCCCGGGCCCCTGGCCGCCCGGCCGGCCCGCTCGGCCGACCGCGTCGCACCGCCGTCCCCGTCGACCACCTCGACGGACACGTCCGACGGCCCCGCGCCGGCCCGCGAGCCGGGCTGGGGCGTCGTCCGGGCGTTGCCGGCGTTCTCGTACGGGCGGCCGCCCAGCTGCACGCTGCTGTCCGTGTCGCTGGCCGTCACCGCCGGTGAGTCGTCCGCGGCCTCCCCGGTGGCGGGGGCACCGCGGTAGGCCGCCCACAGGGCCAGCACCGGTGCCGCCACCACTGTGGCGACGACGGTGGTGGTCAGCGCCCGGGCCCGCAGCCTGCGGCGGCGGGCGGCCCGGTCCGTGGGGGTGCCCACGGGGAAGCCGTCGCGGTCGTAGCGAGGAGAACCGTTTGCCCCGCGCGAGCGGCCACCGCGGCCGGCGCCGGGCACGCCCTCCGCGCGCCCCGACCGGGAGCGCCGGGCCGCCGCCAGCGCGGCCAGCACCGCCTCCCCGGGGGCGCCGACCAGCGGCAGCGTGCCCCGGGCCACCGGCGCGGTGCCCGGCCACGCCCCCGGCACAGTGGCCCGTTCGGCGGTCCGGCGGCACTCGGCACAGTCGTCGACATGGCGCACCAGCTCCCGGCTCAGCGCCGCGCCCAGCAGCATCTGGCTGTCGCCCGCCAGCCGCGCGACCTCCCGACATCGCCCCGACTCGACGACGGCCAGCGCCGCCCGGGTCCGTTCGACCTCGCAGGACGCGGTGGCCAGCAGCGCACGGGTGGCGATCGGGTCGGCGCCGAGCACCGCGGCGACCTCGTCGGCGGAGAGGTGATGGCGCACCGAGAGCTCCAGCGCCTCGCGCTGCTCGGGGGTGGTGCCCGCGGCCTCCGGCCAGGCCAGTGCGGCCAGTTCCCGCTGCCGCCGCTCGGCGTCGCGGGCGGCGGTGCCCGGAGGGCCGGCCGGTGCGCCGCCGGAGGTCGCGGTCCCGTTCGATGCGCAGACCGCTCCGGCGCCCGGCCTGCCGAGCGCGGCGCCGCCCGCCTTTCTGGCGGACCCGGTCCGCTCGGCGAGCCGGCGCAGGCAGGCCCAGCGGGCCAGCGCGTAGAGCCAGGAGCGGTACAGGGCCGGATCGTCGGGGCGCCGCCCGCGGCGGTGCTCCGCGAGCGCGAGCATCTCGCCGAGCACCGCCGCCGCCGCGTCGTGGTCGCACAGGACGGACAGGCAGTACGTGAACAGCCCGTCCAGATACGGCTCATAGCCGTCGTCGCGTTCACCCGGGCCGAGCGGTACGGGCCGCTCGGCGGGCTGCGGCCGGCTCCGGCGCCGGCCGTCGCCGCGCGACCGGTGTGCGCCGGTGGAGTGCGTGGGGTGCTCGGGCCTGCTGCTCATCACCCCGGCGACGGTAGGGGGATGATGCAGCCAGGCCCGCTCGCCCGGCACACTTTTAACCCTTACGGGTGATGTTCTCCCTCAAAAGGGGACACGAACCGGCCGTTGGGGAAGGGGCGCGCTCGGCATGCGCCACCCGCTCGGCGCAACCGGCCGGATACGGGACAGCGGCCGGGCGCCGGCCGGACAGCGACCCGGCGGCGACCAGACGGCAGCCGGGCGCCGGCAGCCGGGACTCCGCTCCACGAGGACTCGGCCGAGGGCGTTGTCAGACCCCGCCGCTACGGTGACTCCATGGCAACGCGTAAAACGTCGGGCAAGGAGCGCCCCTCCTACCGCTGCACCGAATGCGGCTGGACCACCGCGAAGTGGCTCGGCCGCTGCCCCGAGTGCCAGGCGTGGGGCACCGTCGAGGAGTTCGGCGGCGCCCCTGCGGTGCGCACCACCGCGCCCGGCCGCGTCACGACGGCCGCGCTGCCCATCGGCCAGGTCGACGGCAAGCAGGCCGCCGCCCGCTCCACGGGCGTGGACGAGCTGGACCGGGTGCTGGGCGGCGGCCTGGTCCCCGGCGCCGTCGTCCTGCTGGCCGGCGAACCGGGCGTCGGCAAGTCCACCCTCCTGCTCGACGCCGCCGCCAAGGCCGCCTCCGACTCCCACCGCACGCTCTATGTGACGGGTGAGGAGTCCGCGAGCCAGGTGCGGCTGCGCGCCGACCGCATCGGCGCCATCAACGACCATCTCTACCTCGCCGCCGAGACCGACCTCTCCGCCGTCCTCGGCCACCTCGACACCGTCAAGCCCTCCCTGCTCGTCCTCGACTCCGTCCAGACCGTCGCCTCCCCCGAGATCGAGGGCGCGCCCGGCGGCATGGCCCAGGTCCGCGAGGTCGCCGGCGCCCTGATCCGCGCCTCCAAGGAACGCGGCATGTCCACGCTCCTGGTGGGCCACGTCACCAAGGACGGCGCCATCGCCGGCCCCCGCCTCCTGGAGCACCTCGTCGACGTCGTGCTGCACTTCGAAGGCGACCGGCACGCCCGCCTCCGCCTCGTGCGCGGCGTCAAGAACCGCTACGGCACCACCGACGAGGTCGGCTGCTTCGAGCTGCACGACGAAGGGATCACCGGCCTCGCCGACCCCTCGGGCCTGTTCCTGACCCGCCGCGCCGAACCGGTCCCCGGCACCTGCCTGACGGTCACCCTGGAGGGCCGCCGCCCCCTGGTCGCCGAGGTCCAGGCGCTGACCGTCGACTCCCAGATCCCCTCCCCCCGGCGCACCACCTCCGGACTGGAGACCTCCCGGGTCTCGATGATGCTGGCCGTCCTGGAGCAGCGCGGCCGGATCAGCGCCCTGGGCAAGCGCGACATCTACAGCGCGACGGTCGGCGGTGTGAAGCTCACCGAGCCCGCCGCCGACCTCGCCGTCGCCCTGGCGCTGGCCAGCGCCGCCAGCGACACCCCCCTGCCCAAGAACCTGGTCGCCATCGGCGAGGTGGGCCTCGCCGGCGAGGTCAGACGCGTCACCGGCGTCCAGCGCCGGCTGTCCGAGGCGGCCCGGCTCGGCTTCACCCACGCCCTGGTCCCCGCCGACCCCGGAAAGATCCCCGACGGGATGCGGGTCCTGGAGGTCGCCGACGTCGGACAAGCCCTGAGCGTCCTGCCCAAGCGGGTCCGCCGGGAGGCCCCACAGGAAGAGGGCGCACGCCGGTAGACTTTGCCCTGGTCTCGCCCGTCACCGCAGAATTGCCTGCCGGCCACGTACGCTCCGCTGGTACGTCAACCGCAGCAATGGGGCGGGCGGCCTGCGGACCGACAGACCGTGTGACGGAGGAGTGCAGTGGCAGCCAACGACCGGGCATCGACTCCCGGCAGGTCCGGTGGGAACCCCGGCACCGAGAGCCTGATGCGCGCCTCGCTGAGCGCCGTCGCGCCCGGTACCGCACTGCGCGACGGCCTGGAGCGCATCCTCCGCGGCAATACCGGCGGGCTGATCGTCCTCGGCTTCGACAAGACCGTCGAGACCATGTGCACCGGCGGCTTCGTCCTCGACGTCGAGTTCACCGCCACCCGCCTGCGCGAGCTGTGCAAGCTCGACGGCGCCCTGGTCCTCGACAAGGACATCACCAAGATCCTGCGTGCCGGCGTCCAGCTCGTCCCCGACGCCTCCATCCCCACCGAGGAGACCGGCACCCGCCACCGCACGGCCCAGCGCGTCTCGATCCAGGCGGGCTTCCCCGTCGTCTCGGTCAGCCAGTCCATGCGCCTGATCGCCCTGTACGTGGACGGCGAGCGCCGCGTCCTGGAGGAGTCCGCGGCCATCCTCTCGCGCGCCAACCAGGCCCTGGCCACCCTGGAGCGCTACAAGCTCCGCCTGGACGAGGTCGCCGGCACCCTCTCCGCCCTGGAGATCGAGGACCTGGTCACGGTCCGCGACGTCACCGCGGTCGCCCAGCGCCTGGAGATGGTCCGCCGGATCGCCACCGAGATCGCCGAGTACGTCGTCGAGCTCGGCACGGACGGCCGGCTCCTCGCCCTCCAGCTCGAAGAGCTGATCGCCGGCGTGGAGCCCGAGCGCGAGCTGGTCGTCCGCGACTACGTCCCCGAGCCCACCGCCAAGCGCTCCCGCACGGTCGCCGAAGCGCTCTCCGAGCTCGACGCCCTGACCCACACCGAGCTGCTCGAACTCCCCATCGTGGCCCGCGCGCTGGGCTACAGCGGCGCCCCCGAGACCCTGGACTCCGCCGTCTCCCCGCGCGGTTTCCGTCTGCTGGCGAAGGTCCCCCGCCTGCCCGGCACGGTCATCGACCGCCTCGTCGACCACTTCGGCGGCCTGCAGAAGCTGCTCGCGGCCAGCGTCGACGACCTCCAGACCGTCGACGGCGTGGGCGAGGCCCGCGCCCGCTCGGTACGCGAGGGCCTGTCCCGCCTGGCGGAGTCGTCGATCTTGGAGAGGTACGTCTAAGCGGCCTGCGCCTCAGCCCGTGCGTCCCGGCGGCCGGCGCCTCCCCGTGGCCCGTGCGTCCCGGCGGCCCGGTGGCCCGGCAGCCCGGTGGCCCGGTGGCCCGGCCTCGGGAATACCGCCCGCTCCCAGCCCGTTGTGGCCCCGTAGGGGGACCTCGCACCCCCTACGGGATCTGTTCGCCCGCCCCTCAGGGCCTGCGGGGGCCGCCAGGGCCCGCCAGGCGGCTCCACCGGACAAGCCCCAAAGCCCCCCCCCGCGCCCCCCTACCGCAGGGCCGCCGCCTCCTTCTCCTCCGCCAGCCCCACCGCCGGCCGGTCCGGGCGCTGGGGCGCCGTCCCGCCGATGGACCGCAGCCAGGCCCAGGTATCCGCCACGGTCTCGCCTACCGGGCGGCAACGCAGCCCGGTAGCCAGCGCCTTGGAGACATCCGCGCCGTACATCGCGTCGGACATCTCGCCCGGCGGCAGCCAGACCGGCAGCTCCGACCACGGCTCGATGCCGGCGGCGAGCACGTCCTCCGGAGCGGTCCAGCGCAGCTCCGCGTCCGAGCCGGTGACCTTCGCACAGCTCTCCAGCAGCTCGCCCATGGTGGCGTGCCCGGGCTCGCTCACCAGGTTGTACGGCCCTCCGAGACCGGACTGCACGGCGTCGAGGGTCCACTCGGCGAGGTCGCGGACGTCCACGTACTGAAGCGCCGCCTCCCGCGGACCGGGCGCCAGCACCGCACCACCGCGGGCGATCCGGCCCAGCCACCACGGCAGCCGCCCGATGTTCTCGTACGGCCCGAGGATCAGGCCCGCACGGACCAGCAGCGCCCGGTCCCCGAAGGCGTCGAGCGCGGCCAGCTCGCCGCCCCGCTTGGCGGTGGCGTAGTCGTCGGAGTCCGTCGCGTCGGCGGACCCGGCCACCAACGGGCCGTCCTCACCGAGGCCGTACGGCGCCGGGTACTCGTACACCGACCGGGTGGAGACGTAGACGTAACTCCGGGCCCGGTCGGCCAGCAGACGCGCCGCGTCCCGTACGGCCGCGGGCGCACCGCTCCACGTATCGACGACGGCGTCCCATTCGCCCGTTCCCAGCGCCGCGAGGCCGGCCGCGTCCGTCCGGTCGCCGTGCAGCGCGGTCACGCCCTCCGGCGGTGCATGGGTCCCGCGGTGGAAGACCGTCACCTGCCAACCCCGGGCCAGCGCCGCCTCGGTGACCGCCCGGCCCACGAACTCCGTTCCGCCCAGCATCAGTAGTCTCATGACGGCGACTGTGCCGGATGCCCGCGGGCGGGACCAGCACCGCACGCTCTCAGCGGAATCGCCCAGAGCGATCAGCCTCGGCGCGACTCGTCTCGTCTCGACTCATCTCGACTCATCTCGGCGCGTCTCGACTCATCTCGGCGCGTCTCGACTCATCTCGACTCATCTCGGCGCGTCTCGACTCATCTCGGCGCGTCTCGGCGCGGGCGTCGCCCTCGACGCCGCCGGAACGGCCCTCCCGTAGCGGCGCCTCGGCCTTCGACCGGCACAACTGCCCCGTACTGCCGAGGCCGCAGGCCCGGCCAGAGCAGCTCACGCGTCCTGGTGCGTCAGTCCTCGTCCAGCACGAACGAGGTATGGGCCGACTTCAGGCCCGGCACCTTCGCCTCGATCAGGTACTTGCCGGCCGGCACGGTCGCCGAACTCGGCGTCGCGCACTGCGGGGCACTGGCGCGGCGGTCCCACCCGAGGGTGCGCTTCACGGAGCCCTCGGCCGGCACCTTCAGCAGCGCGGGGGCGGTGCCCGACGGGCAGTCGTTCGAGGCCCACACCGGGTCGTCGCCGGCGGTGTCGGTGATGGTGACCACCGCGGCCTTCTGCCCGAGGTCCACCTTGCAGGCCGCACCGGCCGTGTTCTTGAGCGTCAGCTCGAACGTCGGCCGCTTGCCGGGGGCGTAGGAGTCCTTGACGCTGTGGAGGGTCAACTCCACCTTGGGCGAGGTGCAGTTGGGGAGGGAGGAACCGGCCGGCACCGCGCTTCCGGAGCCCTGGCCGATCGGACCGCTACCGGATCCCGCACCGGAACCGCCCGAGCCGGAGCCGCCACCGGAGCCGTCGCCGCTGCCGCTGCCGCCGCCCGAGCCTCCCGCGTCGCCGCCGGAGCCGGAGTCCGAGCCCGACTCGCCGCCGGTGCCCGACTCATCGCGCCCGCCCGGCTTTTGAGTGATCGCCGGGCCGGTGCCGGAGGGGCCGGGCGTGATGGACGTCGCGGGTCCCCTGCCGTCCGAACCGCCCTTGCCGTCACCGCTGTTCGCGCCGTCGCCACCCAGGCTGAGTGCCCAGACGACCAGAACGGTGAGCAGGACGACGATGGCCAGCGCAACGGCCCTCCGCCGCCAGTAGATGGAGGAGGGAAGCGGCCCGATCGGATTGCGCAGTGATCCCACGCGGAAACTCTACGAGAGATCCGCAGCCGCACCGGCCACTACCCGCCGCATCCGGCTGCAACTTTTCCCATTATCGGCCCGGAGTCGGATCCCCGGCCGCGTTTACCGCCGTAACGGGCCTGATGCCCCGTTAGGCGAGGTCTGCTCCCTCCGCCCGTACTTTCGCCGGATACCCCCGGCGTTTCCCTGGACGCTTCCCCGAATGCTTCCCCGAACTACTCCCCGGCGACCTCCCCGGACGGTTCCCCGGCGACCTCCCCGGGGCGGTTCCCCGGACGTTTTCCCTGGACGCCTCCCCGAACGTCCCCCTGCCACCTCCCTGCCACCTCCCGGACGGTTCCCCCCGACACCCGTCCGCCGCACCGCGGCCGCCATGGCCGTACCGTTGTTGATCATGATCAGCATCGACCTCTACCGCGACCTCACCGACCTGGCGCACGACGCACCCAACTGGCTCCGCACCTTCGCCGACATCGGCACCGAGGGCGGGTTGCTGCTCCTGATGGCGGTGGCGGTGCTGGGGTGGTGGCGATCCCGCAGCGGCACGGCGCGGAGCGTCGCGCTCGCGGTGCTGGTGCCGATAGCCACCGTGGTCGCGTACCTGCTGAGCGAACTCGTCAAGATCCTGGTGGACGAGGAGCGCCCCTGCCGGGCGGTGGCGGGCGCGGCCGCCTCCATCGTGTCCTGCCCGCCCGAGGGCGACTGGTCCTTCCCCAGCAACCACTCGACGATCGCCGCGGCGCTGGCGGTCGGCATCGCCGTCGCCTGGCGGGCCGCCGCGTGGGCGGCGCTGCCCATCGCCCTGCTCACCGGCTTCTCCCGGGTGTTCGTCGGCGTCCACTACCCGCACGACGTGGCCGCCGGCCTGGCCCTGGGCGCGGCGGTGGCGGCGCTCGGCGCGGCACTCCTCAGCTCTCCGGCGACCGACCTGGTCCTGCGGATGCGCGCGGGCCGGTGGCGGGTGCTGGTCGAGGCGTAGGCACTACGGGGAGCGGCGCGGGCCATGGGGAGCTGCGCGGCGGCACGGGGAGCCGCGGCGCGCTACGGGGGTTACGGGGTACTACGGGGCTACGACGTGCCGCGGAACGCTCCGCGGCGCTACGGGCCCTACGGCGCCACGGGCCTGCGCCATGGGCCCTACGGCGCCACGGGCCTGCGCCATGGGGCCTACGGCGCCGCTGGCACTACGGGGTGCCCGGTCGCCTCCACTCCTCCTTGTGGCCGAAGCCCTGCCCGTTGTCGATCAGTCGCAGCCAGTCGGGGCGCAGCTCCCACAGAGTGGTGCGCTCAAGTGCGGTGCGGAGCCGGTCGCTCGCCTCGACGAAGGGGAAGCACTCGGTGTAGATGCGCCAGCCGGCCGCCCGGTCGGCGCCGGCCAGCGGCCGGCAGTAGCCCCGACCCTGCAGCCCCGTCAGCCCGCTCCACTCCTGGCCGTCCCGCTGCGCGGTGAACGCGACCCGGGCACCGGGCTCGGCGAGGGCACGGCCGTGCCGGGTCGTGACCGCGGTGACGAAGTACAGCACGGGGTCGGAGGACGGGCCGGCCGGGGGCGTTCGGGGGGCGTCTCCGACGCCCGCGCCCGCGCCGGCACCCCCGCCCGCGCCGCCGCCGTCACCGGCGCCAGGTCCAGCACCCTCGTCCTCGCCCTCGCCGGCACCCGCACCCGCACCCGCACGGTCTCCGGCTCCAGCCGTGCTCGGAGCGTCCGGCGCTTCGGCCGCGTACAGCACCGCGCAGGCCTGCGGCCCCTCCTCGTCCACGTACGCCAGCGTCATCGTCGTATGCGCGGCCAGCGCCTGCCGGATCACCGCGGGGCAGGCCGCGGTATCGCCCGCTTCGCCCGTACCCACCACGCCAGGCGTCGGACTGGCCTCGCCCGCGTGGCCCGCAGCGGCCATGCCGTCCGCTTCCGCCATGCCGCCTTCCGCCATGCCGCCCGCTTCCGCCGCGCGGCCCGTACCCGCCGCACCGCCGCCGGCTTCCGTACCACCGCCGGCTTCCGTATCGCTCATCCCGTATCGCTCCGCTCTTCGCCGCGCGCCCACATTTCTCCGCTCCGCCGCGCGGCCGCATCCCCGCTCGCTCGCCGCCTCCACTATTCAAGCAACGATTACGGAGAGTAATCAGTTCCCTCGGACTGTAGTCATCGCCCACGCCGGTTATACAGGCCGGTAGGGCAGGCCGGTTGTACGGACCAGTTGTGCAGGCCGCTCGTGCAGACCGGTCGTCCACGTCCGGGCCCCGAGCCATTCCCGCGAGACTCTCCTCGACCCAAGACTCTCCTCGACCCACCCGTCTCAGACCTGCGCCTTCATCCGTCCGCCCTCGGCCCGCACGCAAATCGCCCTCGGCCCGCCAGCGCACCTCCCGCACCCCTCCGTCGCTCCCCGTCGCCCCTCCCCATACCCTCCGTCGTCCCTCCCCCGTCCCTCCCTCGGCCGCCTTCGACTCGTCGTCGCCCCGCCGCTTCGACTCGTCGTCGCGCCGTCCCTTCGACTCGCCTTCGACTCGTCTTCGGCTCGGTGCGTACCGCCGGTTGCCGCCACCCGTGCGTATGTAGTCGTCCTGCGTGCGGGTGGGCGTGCGGCGGGGCGGGCCCGGCGCGTTTCCCGGGCGCGCGCGGACGTGCCAGGATCGGCGGTGCCATGACTTCGACGCCTGTCACCTCCACTGCCACGACCGCCGCCGCCGAGACCGCTTCCGCCGCCGCCCCGGCCGCGGGGGCCGCAGACGGGACCGCGCTGCACGGCCCGGTCACCGACTGGTTCGACGAGCACGCCCGCGATCTGCCCTGGCGCCGCCCCGAGGCGGGCGCCTGGGGCGTGATGGTGAGCGAGTTCATGCTGCAGCAGACCCCGGTCAGCAGAGTGCTGCCGGTGTACGAGCAGTGGCTGGCCCGCTGGCCACGCCCCGCCGACCTGGCCGCCGAGGCGCCGGGTGAGGCGGTTCGGGCCTGGGGTCGGCTGGGCTATCCGCGGCGCGCGCTGCGCCTGCACGCCGCCGCCTCCGCCATACAGGAGCGCCATGGCGGTGATGTGCCGCGCGAGCACAGCCAGTTGCTGGCGCTGCCCGGTGTGGGCGAGTACACCGCCGCGGCGGTGGCGTCCTTCGCGTACGGGCAGCGGCACGCCGTGCTGGACACCAATGTGCGCCGGGTGTTCGCCCGCGCGGTGGCCGGCCGGCAGTACCCGCCGAACGCCACCACCGCCGCGGAGCGCAAGCTCGCCCGCCAGCTGCTGCCCGACGACGAGCGGCTGGCGGCGCGCTGGGCGGCCGCCACGATGGAGCTGGGCGCGCTGTTGTGCACGGCGCGCACGCCGGAGTGTCACCGTTGCCCGATCGCCGCACAGTGCGCCTGGCGGCTGGCCGGCTCCCCGGCGCACGACGGTCCGCCGCGGCGGACGCAGACGTACGCGGGTACCGACCGGCAGGTGCGCGGCAAGTTGCTCGCCGTGCTGCGCGAGGCGGTGACGCCGGTGCCGCAGCAGGTGCTGGACGCGGTGTGGGACGAGCCGGTGCAGCGGGCCCGGGCGCTGGACGGTCTGGTGTCGGACGGTCTGGTGGAGCCGCTGGGCGGCGGCCGGTACCGGCTGCCGCTGTCGTAGCGCGAGGAGTCTCGTAGGAGCGCGAGCGTCGTAGCGCGACCGTCATACGCCCGCCGCCGTACATGGCGGCGGGCGTCATGTTGCGGGCGTGAAGCCTGGTGGCCGCGCCGCGGCCGCCAGGTGACGACCCCGAGGTGACGGCCGACAGGCGACGGCCGTCAAGTAACGGCCATGTCGTCCCGGACGTCATATCCGGACCGTTGTCGCGCGCTGTCACTTACGGTGGCCCGGCACGGACGGCACGGTAGGTACGTACGGTCGGCCTCCGGCCGTGGCTGCCGCGAGGCCGCGTCCTGACCCCATGTCAGCGGGGCGTGGTGGCCGACAGGGGCGATCCGGGCTGGCCGGGAGGGGCCTCTGCGGGGCCCGGCACCCGCTTCGACGGGCTCGTAGCCCTTGTGGTGGGGGCGCTTGTCCGTCCCGAGTATGACGCGCGTAGGCCCGCCGTCCGCCCGAGGTATGACCCCTGGAGCGCTGTTACACAACCGACGGTTTTCCGTGCATTCGCTGTGGGCCCGACGCACACTACGCCGCAACACCCCCTCCGTAGCGTCTTCCTCGCGCTGGAGACGACGACCACCGGCGCGGACAACGTGGGGAATCGCAAGCGGATCGGAGGCGTCGAAATGGCGACCAGCGGCGGCAAGGTACTGGACTTCGAAGAGTACGTGCGTACGCGGCAGGAGGCCCTGCTGCGCAGCGCGCGGCGCCTGGTGCCCGATCCGGTCGACGCGCAGGATCTGCTGCAGACGGCGCTGGTGCGCACGTACGGCCGCTGGGACGGCATCGCGGACAAGTCGCTGGCCGACGCCTACCTGCGCCGCGTCATGATCAACACGCGGACCGAGTGGTGGCGGGCGCGCAAGCTGGAGGAGGTGCCCACCGAGCAGCTCCCGGACGCGAGCGTGGACGACGGCACCGAGCAGCGCGCCGACCGTGCCCTGCTGATGGACATCCTCGGGGTGCTGGCTCCCAAGCAGCGCAGCGTTGTCGTGCTGCGGCACTGGGAGCAGATGAGCACGGAGGAGACCGCTGCCGCGCTCGGGATGTCGACGGGTACGGTGAAGAGCACGCTGCATCGTGCGCTGGCCCGACTGCGGCAGGAGCTGCAGATGCGGGACATCGACGCACGGATGCTGGAGCGCGGCGAGCAGGAGCGGGAGCGGTGCGCGGCCTGACGGTCGGCTCGCGGCGTCCGGCACGGAGCCGGGCGACGAAGGACGGCGCGACGACGAACAGCGCGGCATTATGTGCGGCGGCCCGGCATGAGAGGGCCGTCACCCCCGCAGGGGCCGTACGGTTCACGACTCCACGCGCGACAATCACATCAGGAACAGCAGCGGGAGCGGCGGCTGTGCGAGCAGCGCGGTGAGCGGGAGCGGTTTGTCCAGGAACAGGTTGACCGGGTTCGGGTTGACCAGACGCGGCGGCGCGGCCACGGCAGGGGTGGCCGCCGTCGGCCTTTTGCTGGCCGGGTGCAATCCGGGGGGCGAGGGCGTCCGCAGTGAGGGGGCGGCCAGCCATACGCCCGCGCCGAGGGGTGCGGTGAGCAGTACGCCCAGCCCGACCTCGTCCGCCGGCTTCAAGAAGGTCGACGCCGTCGCGCTGATGCGGGACGACCCGCGGGTCGGCGCGGATGTGAAGAAGTCCCTGTACAAGCCGTGTGCCGCCGATGAGTACCCGGTCGAGGTGACGTATGCGTCGCTGACCGGCAGTAAGTCTCCCGATGTCATCGTCAACGTCATGACCTGCGCGGATTCGGTGGGGATCGGCTCTTACGTCTACCGCAGGGACAGCGGCGCGAAGGGCGGGTATGACAACGTGTATGCGAACGAGCAGCCGTCGGTCTCCGCCGGGGTCAACAAGGGCGAGCTGGAGGTCTCCAAGCAGACCTATGAGGCCGGTGACAAGGTGTGCTGTCCTTCCGGGGAGGACGTGCTGACCTATCACTGGGCGGACGGCCGCTTCACCGAGTTCGCGAAGTACCACACCGACTACAGCAAGACCACCGCCGACGGCCCGGAGCCGGACGACGGCCTGGCATCGGAGGGTTGAGACAACCGCATGGCCGAGACCCATGTGCTCTTCGTCGAGGACGACGACGTCATTCGTGAGGCCACTCAGCTGGCGCTGGAGCGGGACGGTTTCGTGGTCACCGCGATGCCCGACGGGCTGGCGGGCCTGGAGGCGTTCCGCGCCGACCGTCCGGACATCGCGCTGCTCGATGTGATGGTGCCGGGCCTCGACGGTGTCAGTCTGTGCCGCCGGATCCGCGACGAGTCGACGGTTCCGGTGATCATGCTGTCGGCGCGGGCCGACTCCATCGACGTGGTGCTCGGGCTGGAGGCGGGCGCGGACGACTACGTCACCAAGCCGTTCGACGGTGCGGTGCTGGTGGCCCGGATCCGCGCGGTGCTGCGCCGCTTCGGTCACGCCAGCGGCCCGGAGGGCGCGCGGCCCGCCGCGGCGGAGGAGGACGAACCGGCGGAGGCGGTGCTGCGGTTCGGTGATCTGGAGGTCGACACCGAGGGCATGGAGGTGCGCAAGGGCGGCGAGACCGTCGCGCTGACGCCCACCGAGATGCGGCTGCTGCTGGAGTTCTCCAACGCACCGGGTACGGTCCTCTCGCGCGACCGGCTGCTGGAGCGGGTCTGGGACTACGGCTGGGGTGGGGACACCCGGGTCGTGGATGTGCACGTCCAGCGGTTGCGCGGCAAGATCGGCCAGGACCGGATCGAGACGGTCCGCGGCTTCGGATACAAGCTGAGAGGCTGACTCCTCCGGTGGTCAGGCTGGCCCTGCGGACGGGCCTGAGATGGAAGCTCAGTGCCGCGATCGCGCTCGTCGGAGCGCTGGTCGCGATCGCGCTGAGCCTTGTCGTGCACAATGCGGCCCGCCATTCCATGCTCGACAACAGCCGTGACGTGCAGGTCGAGCGGCTGAACTTCACGCAGAAGATCTTCGAGTCCACCAACCGGCTGCAGTTCGGCGCGAAGATCGACGATCCGGCGCTGCCGCCGGCGCTGCGTGCGGAGGTCGCCAAGAACAAGCGGGCGACCTATCTGCAGGACACCGGTGAGACCGCCCCGGAGGTGTGGGCGGCGTCGCCGCTGAGCAACGGCCGGGTGCTGTCGGTCCACGACCGCTTCCCGGACCGCTTCGCCGTTCTGGACGATCTGGACCAGGCGCTGCTGATCGGCTCGACCGCGGTGGTGGTGGGGGGCTGTGCGCTGGGTGTCCTGGTGGGCGGGCGGCTCTCCAGCCGGCTGCGCAAGGCGGCCGCGGCGGCGGGGAAGCTGGCCGACGGTGACACGTCGGTGCGTATCCGGGACGAGGTCGGCGGCGGCCGGGTGCACGACGAGACCGACGATCTTGCCTGGGCGGTGGACGCGATGTCGGACGCCCTTCAGGAGCGCATCGAGGCCGAGCGCCGGGTCACCGCCGATATCGCGCACGAGCTGCGTACTCCGGTGACGGGTCTGCTGACGGCGGCGGAGCTGCTGCCGCCGGGCCGCCCTTCGGAGCTGGTACGCGACCGGGCGCAGGCGCTGCGCACCCTTGTGGAGGACGTGCTGGAGGTGGCGCGGCTCGACGGTTACGCGGAGCGCGCGGAGCTGCAGGACGTGATGATCGGCGAGTTCGTCTCCCGCCGGGTGCGGGCGCTGGATCCGGACATCGCCGTCGACGTCGTACGGGACGCGGAGGTCACGACGGATCCGCGCCGCCTGGAGCGGATCCTGGGCAATCTGATCGCCAACGCCGCCCGGCACGGCAAGCCGCCGATCGAGGTGACCGTCGAGGGCCGGGTGGTGCGGGTGCGCGATCACGGCGGTGGTTTCCCCGAGGCGCTGCTGCGGGAGGGGCCGAGCCGTTTCCGTACCGGCAGCAGCGACCGGGCGGGGCGTGGCCACGGCCTGGGCCTGACCATCGCGGCGGGGCAGGCGCGGGTGCTGGGCGCGCGTCTGACGTTCCGCAACGCGGATGAGATCACCGACGGTTCGACGGGCGCGGTGTCCGTCCTGTGGCTACCGGAGAACGCGCCGACCAATACGGGGAGCTTTCCGGTGATCAATCTTCCGGATCGTTAATCCGGTTCGCGCTTGGGCTTGCTTCCCACGTTGTCGGCTGTCCCGCCGTGTGGGTTTCGGTGGGTTCGCCTGCGGCGGGCTGGGTCCGCTGCGCGGGGCTTTCGGCTGCCGGTGTCGGTCCTCCGGGGCTGGGTGTCCGGACTGCTGCGCTTTACGTCCGGACACCCAGCCCCTCCGGCCCGCCCCCTCCCGTGGATGGGTGGAAAAAAACCGTGGGGGTGCACGTCAGCCTTCGTGCGCGCGCGGTCAACGAATCAGGCCGGCCCCCACCGGCCTCCCCACCCCCCCACGGGAGGGGACAGACCGTAGGACGGAGTCCGTAGGGCTGTCACCGCACCCGACAAACAACCGCCCGCCGCAGGCGCACGGCGAGAAGCCAAGCCCCTACGGCGGGAAAGCCGACAACGTGGGAAGCAGGCCGAGCGCTAGCGACTCGCCGGGCCCCCGCGCAGCGGAACCTCCTTGAGGAACCATGCGGCGGCGAAGCCGATGATGCTGACGGCGGCGCCCCACAGGAAGACGTGGTGGGTGCCGGAGGCCACCGCGTGGGCGTAGGCGTCCTTGATCATCGGGGGGAGCTGGGCGAGGCCCTTGGGGTCCATCTGGGCGCCGCCGCTGGTCATCTTCTCGGCGGCGGCCTTGCCGATCCGCTCGACCATCGTGGACTCCACCCGGTGGGTGAAGATCGCGCCGAAGATCGCGACGCCGAAGGAGCCGCCGATCGTGCGGAAGAGGGTGGCGGACGAGGAGCCGACGCCCATGTCCTTCATCTCGACGCTGTTCTGCGCGATCAGCATCGTGGTCTGCATCAGGAAGCCCATGCCGGCGCCGAGCACCGCCATGTAGACGCCGGAGGTGAAGCGGGTGGTGTCGGTGTCCATCAGGGACAGCAGCGCCAGGCCGGCGGTGATCAGGCCGCCGCCGACCACGACGAAGACCTTGTACTTGCCGCTGGCGGTGGTGACCCGGCCGGCGAACAGGGAGACGACCATCATCGCGAGCAGCATCGGCAGCAGCAGCAGGCCGGAGTTGGTGGCCGAGGCGCCCTGCACGGTCTGCTGGAACAGCGGCAGGAACGTCATCGATCCGAACATCACGAAGCCGACGAGGAAGCCGATGAGCGTGACGAGCGAGAAGTTGCCGTTGCGGAAGATGTGCAGCGGCAGCACCGGCTCGCTGACCTTGCGCTCGACCAGTACGAAGGCGACGAGGGCGACGACTCCGAGGATGCCGAGGCCGATGATCTGGCTGGACAGCCAGTCGTACTCGGTGCCGCCCCAGGTGGTGATCAGTACCAGTGCGGTGATGCCGATGGTGAGCAGTGCGGCGCCCACGTAGTCGATGCGGGTCTGCGACCGCTTCTTGGGCAGGTGCAGCACCGCGGTCACCATGACCAGGGCGATCGCGCCGAGCGGGAGGTTGATGTAGAAGCTCCAGCGCCAGCCGAGGTGGTCGGTGATGGTGCCGCCGACCAGCGGTCCGCCGATCATCGCGACGGCCATGACGCCGGCCATCATGCCCTGGTACTTGCCGCGTTCCCGCGGCGGGATCAGGTCGCCGATGATCGCCATGACGCCGACCATCAGTCCACCGGCGCCCAGGCCCTGGACGGCGCGGAAGCCGATCAGCTGGCCCATGTCCTGGGCCATGCCGGAGAGCGCCGAGCCGACCAGGAAGATGGCTATGGAGGTGAGGAAGACGCCCTTGCGTCCGTACATGTCGCCGAGCTTGCCCCAGATGGGCGTCGAGGCGGCGGTGGCGAGGGTGTATGCGGTGACCACCCAGGACAGGTGGCTCATGCCGCCCAGCTCGCCGACGATGGTCGGCATCGCGGTGCCGACGATCATGTTGTCCAGCATCGCGAGCAGCATCGCGATCATCAGTGCGAAGAGCACGACGCGTACGCTCGCCGGCTGCTTGTCCGCCCCCGTGCTCGGTGCGGACCCGGGTCGTTCCTCGACCGTGGTCTGCCCGCTTTCCCCCGTCGGGGTCGCAGTCTGCGACTTCCCCATTACTTCACTCCTACTTACTTGCCGCCCGGCTAGTTCGTTACAGTGATGAAGGTAGGCGGGCAACTAGCCGGGCGTCAAGTAAGTTTCCTTGACGCCCCTTCGGGCAGCCCTCTGACCAGTACCGACGACGCAGGAGAGCAGCATGAGCACACCGCAGGCGCGCAGGGGAAACACCCGCCAGCGCATTCAGGACGTCGCTCTGGAGCTGTTCTCCGAGCAGGGCTACGAGAAGACCTCGCTGCGCGAGATCGCCGAGAAGCTCGAAGTCACCAAGGCGGCGCTGTACTACCACTTCAAGACCAAGGAAGACATCGTCATCAGCCTGTTCCAGGACCTGACCAGCCCGATCGACGAGCTGATCGTCTGGGCCCAGGAGCAGCCGCGCACCCTGGAGACCAAGCGCGAGCTGATCCGCCGCTACAGCGAGTCCCTGCGCTCGGCCGAGCCGCTCTTCCGCTTCATGCAGGAGAACCAGGCCGCGGTGCGCGATCTGAGCATCGGCGAGCGGTTCAAGGAGCGGATGCTGACCCTCTTCGGCCTGCTGAAGGAGCCCGACTCCGAGCTGTCGGATCAGGTGCGCTGCATCACGGCGCTGTTCTCCATGCACGCGGGCATGTTCGCCATGCAGAACGTCGAAGGCGACCCCGAGGAGAAGCGCAGGGCCATCCTCGAGGTCGCCACAGAACTGGTCACGGCGGCCAACCCGCCGAGCCGCCGGCCAGTCCGGCCGGACTCAGCTCAGACGGAAACGCCGTGAGCCCGCAGGAATCCGGTCGGCTCGATGCCCGTCCCGTAGTTGGGACCGGTACGGACCTCGAAGTGCAGGTGGGGACCGGTGGAGTTGCCGGTGGAGCCGGACAGGCCGATCAGCTGGCCGGTGCCGACCCGCTGGCCGGGCTGGACCTTGATCTGTGACAGGTGCGCGTACTGGGTGTACATGCCGTTGTCGTGACGGATCACGATCGCGTTGCCGTAGGCCGGGCCGTCGCCGCCACCCCAGGGGCCGGCCTTGACGACGGTGCCCTTGTGGACGGACTTCACGGCGGTGCCGCTCGGCACGACGAAGTCCTGACCGCTGTGGTTGTGCGACCAGTGGCTGCCGGCCAGGCCGAAGGTCGAGCCCAGGGTGTACTTGTCCACCGGCTTGCCCCAGGCGTTCACCTTCTTGGCCGCGTCCTTCTTGGCCTTGGCCGCCTTCGCGGCCTTGGCGGCCTTGGCCGCCTTGGCGTCGGCGGCGGCCTTGGCCTGCGCGTCGGCCTGGGCGGAGACGGTCTTGCCGACGCCCGAGGTGAGGCCCAGCAGGCCGCCGTCGGCGGCGGTGGCGACACCGGCGCCGAGCGCGGCGGTCACACCGATACCGGCGGCGACGACGGCGATGCGGTGACGCAGCACGGTCTTCTTCGAATTACGTATGGCGGTGAACTTCGACATGCGGGTTTACCCTCCGGAATTTGATTGGTTTCCCGGCTGCGGACCGGGATCGCCATTCCTTGGTAACCCGCCCGGACCCTCCCGCCAAGGGGCCTTTCTACTAAGTCGACCCGTATTGGGAAGCGAGTGCTTCAGGCCCTTGCGCCATCATCGATCGTTCGCATGAAACGCCCTAAACACGACCATTTCGGGCACACTCGGCGCCCGCCGCACCTGCTCTGATCAGGGTTTTTACCCTTACGTGGCACGGGTGGCGCACCGCGGGCCCCGCTCGCCGCCCGGCACCCCCGCACCGCGGCCCGAAAACCCCCGGGCCCCGGCGCCGCACTTCCCCTAATTCTTTTAGTAGGCCGCATATCGCCTGTGCGTCATGTCACGCACAGGCGAGATCAAATACCTTTTCCCTGTGACCGGGGTTACTCGGATATCTGTGACGTGGGTTACCCGAGGCCGTCGAATGCGCCCTTCGGGAGCCGACGGAATGCCGAATTCCGTGACCGGCGCCACACCTTTTCCCGCTAACCTGGCCGCACGGCGTCGGCACCGGCCAGGGGGAGGGCGCAGCGCGCGATGGACCCGTCAGCAGTGGGCGTCAAGCTCGCCTCCGGCGTGGTGGCGCCGCTGGTCAGAAAGCTGTTCGTCAAGGAGGGGCCGGGCGCCGGCCTGACCGCGGCCCCCGTACGGCTCTCCGCGCTGGTGTCCTTCAAGGGCGAGCAGCGGACGCTGTCCGACAAGGACCTGCGCCGCCTCGCCGCGGAGCTGGTGGACCGCGCCGTCCGCGCCGCCGGCCCCGGCGAGCGCCCGGTCGGCGAGGACGAGCAGCAGGCCGTGGCCGACGCCCTCGCCACGACGCTGCGCGCCCTGGGCGACCTCGACATGGACGACGTACAGGCCGTGCGGCTGGGCTCCACCGCCCTGGCCGAGCGCCTGGAAGCGGCCGCCCCGCACGCCGTCCGCGGCCTGTCCCGGGACGCCGAGCTGCTGCACGGCACCCTGCTGGGCACCGCCTGCCTGCACATCGTCCACTTCTTCAGCCGGCGCTCGACCTTCGTGGCCCGCACCCTGGTCCAGCAGAGCCGCAGCCTGGACGACCTGATCACGGTGATCGACGAGTTCCTCGCCCGGCATCCCTCACAGCCGGCGTCGGACACCGCCTTCGAGCGCGGCTACCTCGCCTATGTGGCGCGCAAGCACGCACGGCTCACCATCTACGGCATCGACCTGGCCAACTCCCCGGACCGGTGGCCGCTGGACGCGGCGTATATGAGCCTGGAGGCGACGGCGCCGGGCGCGCGCGAGGTGAACCCGCTCGGCGGCCCCTGGGGCGAGGACGATCTCCCTCCGATCGGCGCGTCCGCTCCCGTCCCCGCCGACCAGGCCCTGGCCGGCCGCGACCGGGTCCTGCTGCGCGGCATCGCGGGCTCCGGCAAGAGCACCCTGGTGCAGTGGCTGGCCGTCTCCTGCACCAAGGCCCCCGCTGACACGCCCCTGCCCCACCTCTACGGACGCATCCCCTTCGTCCTCCCGCTGCGCACCCTCACCCGCGACGGGGCGCCGTTACCCACTCCGGACCGCTTCCTCACCGCCGTCGGCTGCCCCGTCGCCGGGTCGCAGCCCGGTGGCTGGGCCGATCGCGTGCTGGCCTCGGGGCGGGCGCTCCTCCTCGTCGACGGTCTGGACGAGATCCCCGACCGCGAGCGGGAGCAGGCCCGCCGCTGGCTGCGCGATCTGCTCGACGCGTTCCCGGACAACCGGTGGCTGGTCACCACCCGCCCCTCCGCCGTACGCGAGGACTGGCTGGCCTCCGACGGCTTCGGCGAGCTGACGCTCTCCCCCATGCGCGGCGGCGAGGTCGCCGCGTTCATCGGCCGCTGGCACGACGCGGCCCGCGGCGACGCCGAGGACACCGCACGCCTCGACGCCTACCAGCAGTCCCTGCTGGCCGCCGTGCACACCAAGCAGGACCTCGCGCGGCTGGCCACCAACCCCCTGATGTGCGGCCTGATCTGCGCGCTGCACCGCGACCGCCGCGGCTATCTGCCCACCGGCCGCAAGGAGTTGTACGACGCGGCGCTGTCGATGCTGCTCTCCCGCCGCGACCGGGAACGCGATATGGCCGCCCCCACGGGCATCGAGCTGAGCGACGAGCCGCAGATCCAGCTGCTGCAGCGGCTGGCGTACTGGCTGATCCGCAACGGCCGCACGGAGCTGGACCGGGAGCGGGCGGAGCGGATCATCGGCGATGCGCTGCCGGCGGTTCCGGCGGCCGCGGAGCAGGGCTCCGCCGAGGCCGTCCTCCGCCATCTGCTGCTGCGCAGCGGCCTGCTGCGCGAGCCCGCGCCGGGCTCGGTCGACTTCGTCCACCGCACGTTCCAGGACTACCTGGGGGCCAAGGCGGCGGTCGAGGACGGCGACTTCGGGCTGCTGGTGGCGCATGCGGAGGACTCCCAGTGGGAGGACGTGCTGCGGATGGCGGTGGCGCACGCCCGGCCGCGGGAACGGGCGGATTTCCTGCGCGGGTTGATCGCCCGCGGCGACGCCGCCGGGAGCGACGCCGCCCGCCTGCGCGTCCACCTCCTGGCCTTGGCGTGCCTGGAGCACGCCGCGGAGCTCGATCCGCGGGTACGGGAGGAGGTGGGCGAGCGGGCGCGGGCGATTCTGCCGCCCCGCAACCGCGAGGAGTCGAGGCTGCTCGCCGAAGTGGGGCCCCTCGTGCTGGAGCTGCTGCCCGGCCCGGACGGTCTGGCGGACGACGAGGCGCAGGAGGTGGTGGTGACCGCCTCGCTCATCGGCTCGGACGCGGCGCTGGAGGTCATGAAGCGCTTCCGGGATCACCCCTCGACGGAAACCGGGTACCAGCTTGCGGTTGCGTGGCCTGGATACGATACGGACCAGTACGCCCAGGAGATCATCCGGCACCTCGGCCCCAAGGTGACCGTCACCGTCACTTCTCGTTCCGAACTGCGCGCGCTCAGAGCACTCGGTGGTCGCCCCCGGGTCTCCGTAAACGGTCCCTTCACAGCGCAGGAATTACTCAACGCACTGCGGCCCGAGTCCGTCGTGAGTCTGTCCATCATGGGGAACCCAGCGATCACCGACCTCGCTTTCCTCCACGAGTTCCCCGCACTGGAGTGGCTGCAGCTCTGGGACTGCCCCTCCGTCGAAAGCGTCGCCCCACTCGCGGACCATGGCGTCCGCGCACTGAGCATCTCCGGGCCACCCGACAAGGATGTGCGTACTCCGCACGGGCTCAGCCTCCTGCGTCACACACGCGACCTGTTCCTCTCGGCACTCCCGCCGGAAGGCTTGGCGGCACTCCCCGCAGCCGCACCGTTGAGCCACCTGACTTTGGGTCAGCCGATCGGCGTGGAATTCACCAACCTGGCGCCTTGGCCCCAGATGCGCAGCGTCCACATGCCCCGCCTCACAGACGACTTCGCCGAGGAGCAGTGGGACGCACTGGCCTCACTGGACAAACTGGAGGTGTTCTCCTTCGGCTTGGCGGACGAGAACGTCACACTGCGCATACCTCGCGGTCTCCGGCTTCCCCAAGTGAAGACGCTGAGCATCCTCGGCACGTCGCGTCAACCGGCAACGCACCTGCGACATGTGCTGGACTCGGCCCTCCCGGCCTTCCCCAGCATCAACAAGCTCCAGCTCTACGGCGCGACGACCGAGGCCGAATTCACCCTGCCTTCTTTGGCCTCCCTCCCCGACCTCGAAGAGGTCCATCTCAGCGACCTCCACCCCGCGCCCGGCGGCCACCCCCTGCCTCCCGGCATCAAACTGACGGTGTTCCCGCGCCCCCGCACGTAGGCTGGAGGGCACTCCTGCACTCAACCGCCCGGCCCAGCACTGCAGTTACGGGACGCCCATGGATTCCTCCGCCCTTGCCGCCCGCCTGGCGCCGCACGCCGTCGATCCGCTGATCCGCCGGTTGTTCCGTACCGACGGGCCGGCCGCCGAGCTGGTCGACCGGCCGGTGCGGATCTCCCGCCTGGTCTCCTTCGGCGGTGAGAAGCCGGTGCTGACGGAAGGGGAGCTGGCCGGTCTCGCGGCGGCGCTGGTGGAGCTGGCGACCGGCGAGGAGGATCCGGCCCTGGTCGGCGCCCTGGTCCGCAGCCTGCGCGCGCTGGCCGACATCGAGATGGACGACGTCGACGCGGCCCGGCTGCTGCCCGCCGAGTTCGCCCGCCGGCTGTGCGAGGCCGCGCCGGGCGTGACCGCGTCCCTGACGGGCGACGCCGCCCGGACCCACGGCCTCCTCTTGGACGCCGCGGCGCTGCACATCCTGTACTTCCTCAGCCGGCGCTCGACGTATGTCGCCCGCACCCTCGTCGAGCAGACCCGTACGCTCGCCGAGCTGGTCCACGGGCAGCGCGCCGCCGCACAGCTACCGGTCGGCGGCGACCGGGCCGGCGGCGACCGGGCCGTCGGCGACCGGGCCGTCGGCGACGCGGCCTTCGAGGCGCGCTACGCCCAGCACACCGCGGCCCTCCACAACCACCTCACGATCTTCGGTATCGACCTCGCCCACTCCCCCGACAGCTGGCCGCTGGACGCCGCCTATCTGGGGCTGCAGTGCGAGTCCGGCTCCCAGGACGGCCGCGACGGCGCCGACCAGGACGACCCTCCGCTCCCCGCCGAGCAGGCGCTGGCGGGGAGGAGCCAGGTCGTGGTGCGCGGGGTGGCCGGGTCCGGTAAGACGACGCTGCTGCAGTGGCTGGCCGTGGCCACCGCCCGCGATGAGCTGCCGGGGGCGCTGGCGGCGCTGCGCGGCCGGGTGCCGTTCCTGCTGCCGGTGCGCCGTTTCGCCCGCGAGGGGCTGCCCTCCCCGGAGACGTTGCTGAGCGCGGTCGGCTATCGGGAGGCAGCGGCGGCGCCGGACGGCTGGGCGCGGCGGGTGCTCGGCGCCGGGCGGGCGCTGCTGCTGGTCGACGGGGTCGACGAGGCGCCGGAGAGCGACCGCGAGGAGCTGCGCGGCATGCTCGGCGAGTGGGCCGCCCGGTACCCGGGGAACGTCTGGGTCGTGACGTCGCGGCCGTCCGCCGTGCCGGGCGGCTGGCTCGCCGCGCAGGGGTTCGGGGAGGTGTCGCTGGCGCCGATGGGCCGTGAGGACGTGGCCGCGTTCATCCAGCGCTGGCATCGCGCGGCCGCCCAGCAGAGCCCGGCGGATCTGGACCGGCTCGGGCACTACGAGCGGACGCTGCTCAATGCCGTGCGGATCACCCGCGATCTGGGGCGGCTGGCGACCAATCCGCTGATGTGCGGGCTGCTGTGCGCCCTGCATCGCGATCGCCGCGGCTATCTGCCCAACGGCCGCAAGGAGCTCTATGACGCGGCGCTGTCGATGCTGCTGGAGCGGCGCGACCGGGAGCGGGCGATGGTCGCCACCGACGGGGTGGAGCTGACCCGGCAGCCCAAGATCCAGCTGTTGCAGAAGCTGGCTCACTGGATGCTGGTCAACGGCCGCTCGGAGATGGATCAGGCGACGGCCGTCGAGATCCTGGCCCGGCATCTGCCCGCCATTCCGGACGCGGCCCGCCAGGGCGGCCCGCGGGAGGTGTTCCGGCATCTGCTGAACCGGACCGGGCTGCTGCGGGAGCCCACGCCCGGCACCGTCGACTTCGTGCACCGCACGTTCCAGGACTATCTGTCGGCCCGCGCCACCGTTCAGCGGCACGACTTCGCCCTGCTGCTGGACCATGCCCACCATGACGACTGGGAGGACGTCATCCGGATGGCGGTGGCGCTGGCCCGCCCCGACGAGTGCGCGGCGCTGCTCGACGGGCTGCTGGCGCCGCATGCGGGGGTACGGGCCGCCGAGGCCCGGCACCGCAAGCTGCTGGCGGCGGCCTGTCTGGAGCATGCCACCGAGCTGGATCCGGCGGTGCGGGCGCGGGTGCGGCGCTTCACGCGCGACATGGTGCGTCCCACCACTCCGTCGGCGGCCCGCGCCCTGGGCTGGATCGGGCCGATCGTGCTGGAGATGCTGCCCGACCCGGCGGGGGCCTTTGACGGTGAGGCGCATCTGCTGGCGATCACCGCCACCTCGATCGCGGACGATATGGCGATCGACTATCTGGTGGGGTTGCGCGAGCGGGCGCATCACGACATCCGGGCGCAGCTCGCCGGGGCCTGGCGCCGCTATGACACGGCCCGCTACGCCCGCGAGATCATCGCCCATCTGGAGCCGGCCGAGTTGTATTTCCCGGTCTGCGACCTGGAGGAACTGCATGCGCTGCGCAGGCTGGGCGGCCGTCCGCATCTGCGGATCGACGGGTATTTCACCCCCGATCAGCTGATCGAGGGCATCGCTCCGGCCGAGGGTCTGACCCGGCTGTGGCTCGCCTACGACCTGGGGGGCTCCATGGAGTGGCTGTCGGCCTTTCCGAATCTCGACACGCTCCGGATCGGCCGGCGTATTCCGCCGGTGAACGGCGTTCCCGACGGCATTCGCCTCGTGCAGATGTAGCCGGCGGCCGGAGGGGCGAACGGCGCCGATACTTTTGGCGCATTGGGTGACCGAAAATAGCCCCTGTGTGCCTACGGGACCGCTTTCTGCGATCCGTAATCCCGCAGAACGGGAAAAGGGACTGCCCCGGAATCGTACGAAACGATTCCGGGGCAGTCCCTTTTGCGCCCTCTGTGCCCTTTGCGGGATTCGCGCTCGGGGCGCGTTCCGCTCAGGCGTCCTTTCAGGCGTCCTTGCTCAGGTTCGGGCCCGAGCCGCCGGCGGCGGACTCGATCGGCGGGGCGTCGGGCAGGGCCGACTTCTCCTCGCCGCGGAAGGTGAACTTGGCGGTGTCACCCTCGCCCTCGACGTCGACGACCACGATGTGGCCCGGACGCAGCTCGCTGAAGAGGATCTTCTCCGAGAGGGCGTCCTCGATCTCGCGCTGGATCGTGCGGCGCAGCGGACGGGCGCCGAGCACCGGGTCGTACCCGCGCTTGGCCAGCAGCGACTTGGCCTCGCCGCTGAGCTCGATGCCCATGTCGCGGTCCTTGAGCCGCTCGTCCACCTTGGCGATCATGAGGTCGACGATCTGGATGATGTCTTCCTCGGTCAGCTGGTGGAAGACGACGGTGTCGTCCACACGGTTGAGGAACTCGGGGCGGAAGTGCTGCTTGAGCTCTTCGTTGACCTTGTTCTTCATCCGCTCGTAGCTGGACTTGGTGTCGCCCTGGGCCGCGAAGCCGAGGTTGAAGCCCTTGGAGATGTCCCGCGTGCCGAGGTTGGTCGTCATGATGATGACCGTGTTCTTGAAGTCCACGACCCGGCCCTGGGAGTCGGTCAGGCGACCGTCCTCCAGGATCTGCAGCAGCGAGTTGAAGATGTCCGGGTGGGCCTTCTCGACCTCGTCGAAGAGCACGACGGAGAACGGCTTGCGGCGCACCTTCTCGGTGAGCTGGCCGCCCTCTTCGTAGCCGACGTAGCCGGGAGGCGAGCCGAACAGCCGCGAGACCGTGTGCTTCTCGCTGAACTCCGACATGTCGAGGGAGATCAGCGCGTCCTCGTCGCCGAAGAGGAACTCCGCCAGCGTCTTGGACAGCTCGGTCTTACCGACGCCGGACGGGCCGGCGAAGATGAACGAGCCACCGGGACGCTTGGGGTCCTTCAGGCCGGCGCGGGTACGGCGGATGGCCTGGGAGAGCGCCTTGATGGCGTCCTTCTGGCCGATGACGCGCTTGTGGAGCTCGTCCTCCATGCGGAGCAGACGCGAGGACTCCTCCTCGGTGAGCTTGAAGACGGGGATGCCGGTGGCCGTGGCCAGGACCTCGGCGATCAGCTCCTCGTCCACCTCGGCGACGACGTCCATGTCGCCGGCCTTCCACTCCTTCTCCCGCTTCGCCTTCGCGGCCAGGAGCTGCTTCTCCTTGTCGCGCAGACCCGCGGCCATCTCGAAGTCCTGCGAGTCGATCGCGGACTCCTTCTCCCGGCGCACATCGGCGATCTTCTCGTCGAATTCGCGCAGGTCCGGCGGTGCGGTCATACGGCGGATCCGCATCCGGGAGCCGGCCTCGTCGATCAGGTCGATGGCCTTGTCCGGCAGGAAGCGGTCGGAGATGTAGCGGTCGGCGAGGGTGGCCGCGGCGACCAGCGCGGAGTCCGTGATGGAGACGCGGTGGTGGGCCTCGTAGCGGTCCCGCAGACCCTTGAGGATCTCGATGGTGTGCGGCAGCGACGGCTCCGCGACCTGGATGGGCTGGAAGCGGCGCTCCAGGGCGGCGTCCTTCTCCAGGTGCTTGCGGTACTCGTCGAGCGTCGTGGCACCGATGGTCTGCAGCTCGCCTCGCGCCAGCATGGGCTTGAGGATGCTGGCGGCGTCGATCGCGCCCTCGGCGGCGCCCGCACCCACCAGGGTGTGGAGCTCGTCGATGAACAGGATGATGTCGCCGCGGGTGCGGATCTCCTTGAGGACCTTCTTCAGGCGCTCTTCGAAGTCGCCCCTGTAGCGGGAGCCGGCGACCAGGGCACCGAGGTCGAGGGTGTAGAGGTGCTTGTCCTTGAGGGTCTCGGGCACCTCGCCCTTGACGATGGCCTGCGCCAGGCCCTCGACGACCGCCGTCTTGCCGACGCCGGGCTCGCCGATGAGGACCGGGTTGTTCTTGGTGCGGCGCGACAGCACCTGCATGACGCGCTCGATTTCCTTCTCGCGCCCGATGACCGGGTCGAGCTTGGTCTCGCGAGCGGCCTGCGTGAGGTTGCGGCCGAACTGGTCCAGGACGAGGGAGGTCGAGGGCGTGCCCTCGGCGGGGCCGCCGGCGGTGGCGGCTTCCTTGCCCTGGTAGCCGGAGAGCAGCTGGATGACCTGCTGCCGCACCCGGTTGAGATCGGCGCCCAGCTTCACCAGGACCTGGGCTGCGACGCCCTCGCCCTCGCGGATCAGGCCGAGCAGGATGTGCTCGGTGCCGATGTAGTTGTGGCCGAGCTGGAGGGCCTCGCGGAGCGACAGCTCCAGGACCTTCTTGGCACGGGGGGTGAAGGGGATGTGACCGGACGGAGCCTGCTGGCCCTGCCCGATGATCTCCTCCACCTGCTGGCGGACCGCCTCGAGCGAAATCCCGAGGCTCTCCAGGGCCTTAGCGGCGACACCCTCACCCTCGTGGATCAGGCCCAGGAGGATGTGCTCGGTGCCGATGTAGTTGTGGTTGAGCATCCGGGCTTCTTCCTGAGCCAGGACGACAACCCGCCGCGCACGGTCGGTGAACCTCTCGAACATCGTTAATCGCTCCTCAGAGCGGTCAGGCAGTTAGGGGTCGGTCCCCTCCCTGTCCTTCCGCATGCTAGTCCCGCGGGGCGGGACAGCTCATTCCAACTGCCGACACCCGTCCGGATCACCCCCGCTCCGGCGGGGAAATTTACTGCCGAACAGCTGACATCTGCTCCAACTCGATGGTGCGAGACGATGTTCCCGCAGGCCAGGCATATACGCCCTTGGCCACTACGCCCGTGGCGAACGCGCCGTTCCGCGACACGCCGCCCGCATCCCGCCATCGGCCGGGCCGAAGCGCCTCGTGCGCCGGTCACACCGTCTCTTCCCACTGAGACTGTCTTACCCGCTGCCACTGACACTCCATGCGGCGCGGGCCGCTTCCATCCGCTACGGGCGAACATCCGCACGCCACCGAATGCTCCGCCACGCCCCTTCCGTGAATACGGTCCGCTCCCGTACCCCTACCCAGCGTAACTTCCCGGGTTGTGGGCAGTTGCACCGGGCATGGCCCGCGTGCTTCCGCGCCCCCGCAGCCCCCTCGACCACGTCCGCAGGTGGTACGAGGACGAGCTGGGCTGGCCGACCACCGGATCCGAGCCGGTCGAGCTGCTGACGGGGCTGCGCTTCGACGCCCTGGAGTTGCCGGCCGACGCGGGCCGGGCCGTCCTGCGGCGCTGGCCGCGGACCGGCCCGGTGGCGCTCCTGCGGACCGGAGGCGACGAGAAGCAGCCGTCCGATCGGCCGAAATTGCTCATGCTCGTCGCGGCCGGCGGTGCCGAGGAACTCCCGGGAATCCTGGAATGGCTGGAGTGGGGTTCCCTCGCATCGGATCTCACGGCGCGGGGGGCCGGGGACCGGATGCCGGCGCCGTCGTTCCCCACGGGCACGTCACCGGCATCGCCGCCCTGCGGATTCGGCGCGCGGGAGGCCGCGGGATGGCTGCGACCTCCCCGGCCCGGGTACGAGGCGGAGAATTCCCTGCCCACCACGGGGCTCGGGACAGGAATCGGGGACGGTGGGGGCGCCCCCGACCTCGTACGACTCGTGAGCGCGGCGGCGACTGAGTGCCACCGTGCCCGGTTGTTGCGTGCTGGTAATGCCCAATCGGACCGCGCCTACGGCGATCAGCCGTTGGCCTTCTCGAATGCCTCGCGAATGTCGGCGGGGACACGGCCACGGTCATTGACGTTGTAGCCGTTCTCCTTCGCCCAGGCGCGGATCTTCGCGGTGTCCTGACCGGCACCGGAAGCCGCCACACGCGCCTTGCCGCGGCCCGAAGAACGCCCACCGGTACGGCGACCGGCCTTCACGAAGTCCGCGAGCGACTCGCGCAGCTTCTGCGCGTTGGTGTCGGAGAGGTCGATCTCGTAGGACTTGCCGTCGAGAGCGAACGTCACCGTCTCCTCCGCCTCGCCGCCGTCGAGGTCGTCGACAAGAAGAACCTGAACCTTCTGTGCCACCGGTTTCCCTTTCATCGAATGCGGATTACGACGGAAAGCAAACCGCTTTTCCGGGAAAAACACAAACCCTTGGGTAGGGTTCACTTGCCCGCAGACCGGGGAACACATGCTTCCGTAGCCATGAGATAGGGGAGCGATTCGGACATAGAACACTCATCACAGGTGCAGAAGCATCCGGCTGTTACCCAGGGTGTTGGGCTTCACTCGTTCGAGGCCGAGGAACTCGGCAACGCCCTCGTCATAGGAACGCAGCAGCTCGCTGTAGACATCACCGTCTACGGGAGCCTCGCCGATCTCCACGAAGCCGTGCTTGCCGAAGAACTCGACTTCGAAGGTGAGACAGAAAATGCGCCGCACTCCGAGCCAGCTCGCGGTGCGCAACAGCTTGTCGAGCACTTGGTGGCCGACGCCGGAGCCCTTCAGCTGCGGGTCCACGGCCAGGGTGCGGACCTCGGCCAGGTCTTCCCACATGACGTGGAGTGCGCCGCAGCCGACGACCTCGCCGTCTTCGTCGCGCTCGGCGACCCAGAACTCCTGGATGTCCTCGTAAAGCGTGACGGTGGCTTTGTCGAGCAGGATCCCGTCGCGTGAGTAGGCGTCGATGAGGCGGCGTACGGCCGGCACATCGCTGGTCCTGGCGCGGCGGACGGTGAGCCCTTTTGAATGCGGAGGCATGCCGGGACGCTATCGCCCCTTGCCGCCCGTGCCCGCCCCGGGTTCATCCCCTTCGGAGGGTCCGCCTTCCGCGTCGGCTTCCGCTGCCGCTTGCGCTTCGCCTTCTTCGGCCGGTGCGGGCCGCGGAGCGGCTTCCACCTGTTGTTCCGTGCCTTCTGCGGCTTCCGGCTCTTCGGCCGGTTCGTCGACTTGCACCATCCGTACGGCATCGCGCAGGGCATGTCGCTGTTCGGGCGACATCATGCCGAAGAAGGCCACAAGAGCTGCCGCGGGGTTGTCACTGGCGGACCATGCCTCGTTCATCAGTGCGGCCGCGTAGGCGGCGCGAGTGGAGACCGCCTCATATCGATAGGCGCGGCCTTCTGCTTCGCGGCGCACCCAGCCCTTCTGATGGAGGTTGTCCAATACGGTCATGACCGTTGTGTAGGCGATCGACCGTTCCTTCTGCAGATCTTCCAGGACTTCTCGAACGGTGACCGGGCGGTTCCACTCCCAGACCCGCGTCATGACCGCGTCTTCCAGATCACCCAATGGTCTCGGCACACAAGAACAATAGTGGGAGATGTCGCGAATGCCCGTTGATCTCGTTGCGTTTGTGCCGTCCCGTGTGCCGGGCCGGAAAAAAGATGTACGGCCCGGGACGGTCGGTCCCGGGCCGTGGCAGTGCGTGCGGGCCGCCGGAATGGCGGCGGGCGGTTCAGGCGCCGTGCGCCCTGGGCTCCCCGGCGGACTCGGCGCGGGCCAGTGCGGCGTCCACGGCGGCGTCCTCCTTGGACTTGTTCTCCCCGCCCTGGCTCTTGATGATCGTCACGATCAGGGCGGTGAAGGCCACGGCCATCACCACGGGCGGGAGCAGCGCTGCGACGTAATCCATGGCGTATGGCCTCCCCATAGGGCGTAAGCAACCAAAAGCTACGCAGCCAGGGTACGCAGCGCTCAGGCGGTGCGGTTCTCGGGGGGCGGGGCGGGCTTGCGGCGGGGCGGGAAGACCTCGCCCGGGGTGGGGATCGGGCGGTCCGGGCGCGGGGCCTTGGGCTGCGGCCCGGGAGCGGGTGCCGGCTTCCGCTCGGGTTTGGGCTTGCGCGCCGGGTCCGGCTCGCGCCCGCTGCGGGGCCCTGAGCGGCCGCCTGGCAGCGCGCGGAGCCGGACCCGTACGGATTGTTCGGCGAGGCGCTCGCAGTGGCGCAGCAGGGCGCTGCGGCGTTCGCGCTCGGCGGCCCCGGCGTGCCGGGTGCACAGCGCGCGCAGGGCGGCGAGGTCGTCGGCGCCGGGGGTGTATCCGGCGGCCAGCGCCTCCTTCAGGTGCGCGAGGTAACCGGCGGCGGCGCCGGGCAGGGCTTCGCGGTAGCGGACGAGGTCGGCGAGCAGGAAGGCGCGCAGCCGGCCGCCTTCGCACACCGCCTCGTCGACCGCCTCGGCCAGCCGGAGGTATTCCTGGATGTCCTGCGGCCACTCCGGGGCGGGGGCGGCGGGCGGGGCGGCGGGGTCCGCCGTCTGGAGGGCATGGGCGAGGGCGCGACGGAGCACACGCAACTCATCGGCGCTGAACGCCATGCCGCCGCGGGTTCCGTTTGGCATTGGCATATGGCGACTTTACGACCGTTTTCGACAAAAGCCGCTTAATTCGTGAACGGTGGCGCGGCAGCGAGCCGCACCACCGTGCGCGGGTCCGGTGTTCCGGTCCGTTGTTCCGGCCCGGCGCTCCGGCCGTGCTCAGGAGCGGGCGATGTTCCGCTCGTAGACCAGTCGCAGTCCGATGAGCGTGAGCCAGGGCTCGTGCGCGTCGATCACCGAGGACTCGCCGAGCACCATAGGGGCCAGCCCGCCGGTGGCGATCACGGTGACCTCGTCCGGGTCCTCGGCCAGCTCCCGCGCCATCCGCTGGACCACGCCGTCGACCTGGCCGGCGAAGCCGTACAGGATGCCGGACTGCATCGCCTCGACGGTGTTCTTGCCGATGACGCTGCGCGGCCGGGCGAGTTCGATCTTGCGGAGCTGGGCGCCCTTGACACCCAGCGCGTCCACGGAGATCTCGATGCCCGGCGCGATCACACCGCCCACGTACTCGCCGCGCGCGCTGACCGCGTCGAAGGTGGTGGCCGTACCGAAGTCGACGACCACCGCGGGACCGCCGTAGAGCTCGACCGCCGCCAGCGCGTTGATGATCCGGTCGGCGCCGACCTCCTTGGGGTTGTCCATGAGGATCGGCACGCCCGTCTTGACGCCCGGCTCCACCAGGACGGCGGGCACATCGCCGTAGTAGCGGCGGGTGACCTCGCGCAGCTCGTGCAGGACCGAGGGCACGGTGGAGCAGATGGCGATGCCCTCGATGCCGTCGCCCAGGTCGTCGCCGAGCAGCGGGTGCATGCCCATCAGGCCCTGGAGGAGGACGGCGAGCTCGTCGGCGGTGCGGCGGGCGTCGGTGGAGATCCGCCAGTGCTCGACGATCTCCTCGCCGTCGAAGAGGCCCAGAACGGTGTGGGTGTTGCCCACGTCAATGGTCAGCAGCATGGCGGTCAGCGGCCCTCACGCGCGTCGTCTGCGGAGCCCGCCCCGTCCTCGTCCGCGTTCTCGTCGTCGCCTTCGCCGTCGTCCTCGCGCAGGTCGAGGCCGATGTCGAGGATCGGGGAGGAGTGGGTCAGGGCGCCCACGGCCAGGTAGTCGACGCCGGTCTCGGCGTAGGCGCGGGCGTTGGCGAGGGTCAGGCGCCCGGAGGACTCCAGCATCGCCCGGCCCGCCACCAGGTCCACGGCCTCCTTGGTCTGCTCCGGGGTGAAGTTGTCGAGCAGGATCAGGTCGGCGCCCTCGGCCAGGATCGGCGGGATCTGGTCGAGCCGGTCGACCTCCACCTCGATCGGCACACCGGGGAACTCGGCCCGTACGGCCGTGAAGGCCGCGGCCACCCCGCCGGCCGCGACCACGTGGTTGTCCTTGATCAGCGCCGCGTCCGACAGCGACATCCGGTGGTTGACGCCGCCGCCGCAGCGCACCGCGAACTTCTCCAGGGCGCGCAGCCCCGGCGTCGTCTTCCGGGTGTCGCGGACCCTGGCCTTGGTGCCTTCGAGGACGTCTGCCCACCTGCGGGTCGCGGTCGCGATGCCCGACAGCCGGCACAGGATGTTCAGCGCGCTGCGCTCGGCGGTGAGCAGATCGCGGGTGCGGGTGGTGACGGACAGCAGCTTGGCACCGGCCTCGACCCGGTCGCCGTCCTCGACGTGCCGCTCGACGGCGAACTCGTCGGTGCACACGATGGACAGCACCGCCTCGGCGATCCGCAGCCCGGCGACCGTACCGGCCTCGCGGGCCGTGAAGTCGGCGGTGGCGACGGCGTCTTCGGGGACGGTCGCCACCGTCGTGACGTCCACGCCCTGGTCGAGGTCCTCCTCGACGGCGAGGTGCGCGATGTCCTCGACCTGTACGGGGTCCAGGCCGGCGTTCACCAGGAGCGCGGCCAGGTCGGGGTCGAGGCCGCAGGTCAGCGGGTCGATCTCGTACGAGCCGTCGTCGCCGCCGGCACAGCCGCAGGCGTCGCCGCAGCCTCCGCCGGTGGGGGCGCCGCCGGTGGGCCCGCCGATCTGGAGGAGGGGGAGGTCGTCGGGCGTGCTCACGGGTTCTGCTCCGTTTCGGGAAGGGTGGCGGGGAAGTTGGGCGAGTCGGATATGCCGCTGATCGCCACGGTGTGGCGCGGGCGGTAGGTGACCATGTAGTGGTGCTGGTAGAGGTCGTCCCGGCGCTCGGGGTAGTCCTCGCGCCAGTGGCAGCCACGGGTCTCCTCGCGGGCCCTGGCGCTGGCGACCAGCACCCGTGCGACGAGCAGCAGGTTGGTCGTCTCCCATGCCTCGACGCCTGGTTCGACCGCCTTGTGCTCCTCGGCACCGGACGCGTCCTGGGCACCGGCCGCATCCGGGCCGTCGGCCTGGCGCTGCAGCCGGATGAGCGCCTTGGTCGCCTCCGCCAGGCTCTGCGCCGACCGCAGCACTCCGGCGCCCGCGGTCATGGCCCGCTGGATCGTGGTCCGCGCCTCGGGGGCGAGCAGCAGTGCGCACGGCCCCTCCGGTGTGACGGGCGGGCCGGGCGTGCGCACCGGGTGGGCGGTGATGTCGGCGGCGATCCGCTCCGCGAACACCAGCCCTTCCAGGAGGGAGTTGGAGGCCAGCCGGTTCGCGCCGTGCACGCCGGTGCAGGCGACCTCGCCGCACGCGTACAGGCCGGGCACGGTCGTCCGGCCGTGCAGATCGGTGCGGACCCCGCCGGAGGCGTGGTGCGCGGCGGGCGCGACCGGGATCGGCTCGGTGACCGGGTCGATGCCGTGGGAGCGGCAGACCGCCAGGATGGTCGGGAAGCGCTGCTCCCACATCTGCGCGCCGAAGTGCCGGGCGTCCAGGTACATGTGCTCGGTGCCCTGCTCCTGGGCGCGGCGCAGGATGCCCTTGGCGACGATGTCGCGCGGCGCCAGTTCGGCCAGCTCGTGCCGGCCGACCATGAAGCGGGTGCCGTCGGCGTCGACGAGGTGTGCGCCCTCGCCCCGTACGGCCTCGGAGATCAGCGGCTGCTGGCCCTCGGCTTCGGGGCCCAAGTACAGGACCGTGGGGTGGAACTGCACGAATTCGAGGTCCGAGACCTCGGCGCCGGCGCGCAGCGCGAGGGCGACGCCGTCACCGGTGGACACGGACGGGTTGGTGGTGGCGGAGAAGACCTGCCCCATGCCTCCGGTGGCGAGGACCACGGCGGGGGCGTGTACGGCGCCTACGCCGTCGTGCTGACCCTCCCCCATGACGTGCAGGGTGACGCCGGAGGTGCGGCCTTCGGCGTCCTTGAGCAGGTCCAGGACGAGCGCGTTCTCGATGGTGCGCAGTCCGGCGGCGCGGACCGCCTCGACCAGCGCGCGGGAGATCTCGGCCCCGGTGGCGTCGCCGCCGGCGTGCGCGATACGGCTGCGGTGGTGGCCGCCCTCACGGCCGAGCGCTATCTCGTCGCCGCCCGGTGCGGTGTCGAAGCGCGCGCCGGTGCCGATCAGCCGGTGGACGGCGTCCGGGCCTTCGGTCACCAGGGTGCGTACGGCCACCTCGTCGCAGAGTCCGGCGCCCGCGACCAGGGTGTCGGCCAGGTGCTGCTCGGGGGTGTCGCCGTCGCCCAGGGCCGCCGCCACACCGCCCTGCGCCCAACGGGTGGAGCCGTCGTCCAGGCGGGCCTTGGTGACGACGACGGTCCGGCGTCCGGCCGCGGCGCAGCGCAGGGCGGCGGTCAGTCCGGCCACGCCGGAGCCCACGACGACGACGTCCGCTTCGATGGACCAGCCGGGGGCGGGGGCGTTCAGACGTATACCGGTGCCTGGTACGGGGCCGGTGCCTGCTCCGGTGGCAGGGCCTGTTCCGGTGGCAATCATCGGGTCGCTCCGAGGGGGCCTTGGGGGGTGGTGGGCGGTGTGGCGGGGGTGGTGGGGGCGCCGGGCGTGCCGGGGTCCGGCGCCGTCCCGCCGGCGCGGGTCGCTCCCTGGTGGGCGGCCTCGTCCTGTGGGGGCGAGGCTCCGAAGACGAGACGGATGTTGTCGATGAGACGTGTGGTGCCCACCTTGGCGGCCACCGCCAGGATGCCCTCGCCCTGGTAGCCGTCCGGGATCTCGGTGAAGTCCGAGGGATCGACCAGTGCCAGGTAGTCGAGCACGAGCGGCGGGTCGAGCTGGGCGGCGTCCTCCAGGACCACGCGGGCCGCGGCGCGCGCCACGGACGGCCCGTGCGGCGGGCCCGCGGCGGCATAGGCGACCGCGTGCGCGTCGGCGGCGGCGCGGTCCTCGCCGATGGCTGCCAGCGCCGCGGAGCGGTCCTGTGCCGGGTGGCCGGCGGAGGCGGCGCGGGCGCGCAGCGCCTCCTCGGCGGTGAGCCGGTCGCGGGCGGCGAACAGGGCCGCGGAGAGCGCGAGCGCGGTGCGCCGCTCCGGGGTGGACAGGTAGCGGTTGCGGCTGGAGAGGGCGAGGCCGTCGTCCTCGCGCACCGTGGGGACGCCGACGATCTCGACGGGGAAATTCAGGTCGGCGGCCATCCGCGTGATGACGGCGAGCTGCTGGGCGTCCTTCTGGCCGAAGAACGCGATGTCCGGCGCGGTCAGGTGCAGCAGCTTGGCGACGACGGTGAGCACACCGTCGAAGTGGCCGGGGCGGCTGGCACCCTCCAGGCGGGTGCCCATGGGGCCCGCGGCGATCCGGATCTGCGGCTCGCCGCCCGGATAGACCTCGTCGACGGACGGGGCGAAGACCACGTCCGCGCCGGCCGCCACGGCCAGCTCGACGTCCGCGTCCAGGGTCCGCGGGTAGCGGTCCAGGTCCTCGCCCGCCCCGAACTGCAGCGGATTGACGAAGACCGTGACGACGACCTGCCCGTCCGGACCGACCCGGCGGCGGGCGGTGCGGACCAGGGTGGCGTGGCCCTCGTGCAGCGCCCCCATGGTCATGACGACGGCGCGGGCGCCGCCTCGGCGCGGCAGGTCGCGCAGCGCCGCGGCGGTGTGCAGGAGGGGGGTGGGGTGATCCGGTGCGGAGTCCGGGGACGGCTGCGGGGCCGGCGTCGGGCTCGCGGGCGAGGAGGTCACCGGTCGCCTCCTTCGGGGCCTTGGTCGGGGGTGACGGGGCCTTGGTCGGGGGTGTCGGGGCCCCGCCCGGATGTGTCGGGGTCCGGGTCGGCCGTTCCGGGGGCGTCGGTGTCCCGGTCTGCCGTACCGGTGGCGGCTGCGCCGGGGGCGGGGCCGTCGCCGGCGTCCGCGAGCACGTCGAGGAGGTCCTCGGCCAGTTCCGGCTTCAGCAGGCCGTGGGCGAGCGCCCGGTCCGCGGTCGTACGGGCCATGGCCAGATAGCCCGCGACGCTCTGCGGCGCGTGCCGGCGCAGCTCGGCGACATGGGCGGCCACGGTGCCGGCGTCCCCGCGCGCGACCGGTCCGGTCAGCGCGGCGTCACCGGACCGCAGCGCGTTGTCCAGCGCCGCGCCGAGCAGCGGGCCCAGCATCCGGTCCGGGGCCTGCACACCCGCGTCGCGGAGCAGCTCCATCGACTGGGCCACGAGTGTGACCAGGTGGTTCGCGCCGATCGCGAGGGCGGCGTGGTAGAGCGGACGGGAGGATTCCGCGATCCACTCGGGCTCCCCGCCCATCTCGATGACCAGCGCCTCGGCGGCCATCCGCAGCTCGTCGGGGGCGGTCACGCCGAACGAGCAGCCGGCCAGCCGCTGGATGTCCACGGAGGTGCCGGTGAACGTCATGGCCGGGTGCAGGGCGAGCGGCAGCGCACCGGCCCGGGTGGCCGGGTCCAGCACCGCCGTTCCGTAGCGCCCGGAGGTGTGCACCAGCAGCTGGCCGGGCCGTACGGCGCCGGTCTCCGCGAGCCCGCTCACCAGGCCCGCGAGGGCGTCGTCGGGAACGGTCAGCAGGACGAGGTCGGCGCGGGCGAGTACCTCGGCCGGGGTGACCAGCGGGACGTCGGGCAGCAGCTCGGCGGCACGTCGTACGGAGGCGTCGGAGACTCCCGACACGGCAACCGGGCGATGCCCTGCGAGCTGCAGTGACGCGGCGAGGGCGGGACCGACACGGCCTGCGCCGACGACTCCGACGGTCAGCCGGGCGGGGCGGTCCTGGGCCTCGATGGGTGGGGTTGCGTTCACGCGGCGATGGCCTTCCGTTCCAGTCCGCGGGGGGTACCGGACGATTCCTCGCCATGCTACGCGAGTGCTTCCGGCGTGCTTCAGGGCTGTACGGAGGGTGAGACGGGGGTCTCTCGCGAGAGTTATCCACAGGGGTCGCGGGCCCGCGGCGGGCTGGGTCATGATCGGTGCATCGGCACGCGGAAAGCCCGAGGAAAGGGCAGGCGAGCCGGCGGACAGAGCACGGCAGGGGGACGGATGAAGCGCATGACGCAAACAGGGGACGGCGTTCCGGACGGGGCCGCGCGAGACGCCTCGGGCAGTACCTCTTCGGAGGCGGACACCGAAATCGACGCCGGCATCATGCCGGATTCCGGCATGGGCATCGACACGGACTCGGACAAGCTCCACGGCGTGGCGGCGGTCGAGCGGCAGCGGAGGCTCGCGGCGTTCCGCGGCTCGGAGCGGGTACTGCCGGGCGGCGCGCCCGTCGAGACCGTCCGCGAGCGGCTGAAGCGCCTGGTGGCCGACGCTCCCGCCGCATACGACCTGGACGACTGGATCGATGTCTACGGCAACGACGACGGCATCGTCGGCGAGCTGGAGCGCCGGACGGCCGAGGTCCTGGGCACCGAGGCCGCCGCCTTCTTCCCGACCGGCACGATGGCCCAGCAGGTGGCGCTGCGCTGCTGGGCGGGGCGTACGGGCAATGCGACGGTCGCCGGTCACCCCCGCTCCCATCTGGAGGTGCATGAGCGCGATGCCTACGCGGTGGTCAGCGGGCTGCGCATGGTGCATCCGACCGGCGCTCCCCGGCTGCCGACCGCCGCCGAGATCTACGACCTCCAGGAGCCGTTCGGCACCCTTGCGCTCGAACTCCCGCTGCGGGACGCCGGATTCGTGCTGCCCACCTGGGAGGAGCTGACCGCTGCGGTGGCGGCGGCCCGGGACCGCGATGCGGTGGTGCACTTCGACGGCGCACGGCTGTGGGAGTGCGGCCGGCACTTCGGCCGCTCCCTCCCGGAGATAGCGGCCCTCGCGGACAGCGTGTACGTCTCGTACTACAAGTCGCTCGGCGGCATATCGGGCGCCGCGCTCGCCGGCAGTGAGGACTTCGTGGCGGAGGCGCGCGCCTGGCGGCACCGTTACGGCGGCCAGCTGTTCCAGCAGTGGCCGACCGCATTGGCCGCGCTGGCCGGCCTGGACCACGAGTTGCCACGGCTGCCCAGGTACGTGGCGCACGCCGAGGTCGTGGCGCGGGCGCTGCACGACGGCCTGGCCGAGGCGGGTGTGCCGTGGTTCAGGGTGCACCCCCAGGTCCCGCACACCCACGAGTTCCAGGTGTGGCTTCCGTACCCGCCCGAGGCGCTGAACGAGGCCGTGGTCCGACAGGCGGAGGAGACCAGGACGACGCTGTTCCGCACATGGTTCGAGCCGGATCCGGCCGGGCCTCCCGGGGTGGCCATGACCGAAATGACGGTCGCCGCCTCCGCCATGGAGTGGACCGCCGCGGACGTGCGGAGGGCGGTCGCGGAGTTCGTGGGCTATGTGGGGAGGGTGACAGGGACGACGGCCTCCTAGCCATGGGCCGGGCCGGACGGGCCGGACGGGCACGGACGGGCCGGACGGGCCAGACGGGCCGGACGGGCCAGACGGGCCAGACGGGCCAGACGGGCCAGACGGGCCAGACGGGCCAGACGGACACGGACCAGACAGGCCGGGCGGACCAAGCTGACCAGGCCGGCCGAGTGCGGACTCCGCCCCGGACACGACCGAGGCGGATACCGAGGCACGCCCCGGCATCCCGGAGCACGCGACGCGCCGTGCGACCCGACACCGTGGCGCCGTCGGCCCGCCCCCCGGCTGCGGACTCAGATCGTGGGCTGCCTCAGGCGTCGAAGTCGTACTCCAGCACATAGGCCGACGAGTCGAGCGTCATCTCGTTGACCTCAACCGCGCGCCCCTCCCCCGTCACCGCCGTACGGCTGATGAGGATCACAGGCGTGCCGGAGGGGAGCCGCAACCGCTCGGCCTCGTCTGACGAGGGCATGCGGACGCGCACCTCCTCCCGGAAGCGCACCGGTCCCGCACCCAGTTCCGCGAGCCGGGCATGGATACCGCCGGGCCCGCTATCGGGTCGGGTGATCGCCGACCCTGCCACCAGATCGGCGGGGAGGAAGGACATGGAGAGCAGCACGGGCTTTCCGTCGAGCACGAAGCGACGTCTGCGCACGCAGACAGCCGCACCCGGCGCGATGTCGAGCCGCACCGCAACGGAGTCGTCTGCCGGCTCTTCGCCGAAGGCCACCGCCCACGAACTGCGCTACCTCGCCCGCTGCTTGAGAGACGCGCGCTGTGACGCTCTGCGCGTCGCCCGCAGCCGGGGGCATCGGCTCGGAGGTGCCCAGCGCCGTCCCGGTACCGGCACGGGAGCGCTGGGGCCCGTCAGGCCATGGCCCATCGGGAAGACGCCCTCTAGGCGCGGAGCAGGTCGTTGCCGCCGCGGGTGGTCGACTGCGGCGAGCGGTCCTCGGCCACGGTGGGGGCGGGAGGGTAGGTCGCGGGGCGGGGCCGGGAGAGGGCCGGGACCGCTGCGCGTAGGGCTCGCCGGAACAGCCCCGGCCCCCGCCCCTCCGCCCCGAGGACCACGGCCTGGAAGCGTTGCCACTGGCGGATCTCGCGGGCGGCCCGGACCGTATGGAGGCCAGGGGCGGGTGGGGTGGCTTCGGCTCGTCGGGCGGCGCGGTAGGTGTCGAGGAGGTGCTGCTGAATGGCGTCCATGGGGTCCACTGTGGGGCGGTCCGGCCGGTGGGGGCCCGTCGATTGACGGGAGCCGTCAATCGACGACCGTGCAGGTCGCGGGCTCGCGCATGATGGGTTCATGGCCAACGTCATCGACATCACCGGGCTGCCGCCGGAGCGCATCGTCTTCTGCCCCTCGCCCCTGGCGGAGCTGAGCGCCGCGCTGCACGCGCTGTCCGAGCCTGGGCACCACCCCGGGCTGCACGGCTGGGTCACCGCCACCAACGCGGCGCTGAAGACCGACCTCGCCGACCGGCTGTGCGAGGCGGATTTCCTGTGGCGCTCCTCCCGCTCCGACATCCTGCTGCCGGCCCGCCCCGGGGCGACGCTGGCCGAGGAGCTGGACGAGCTGGACAAGATCGACGATGAGCGGTTCGTGGCCGCCGCGTTCGAGATCTCCTGCTCGGCGAAGTACACCCGCCCCACCCCGTCGCCCCTCGTCGACGCGGACGAGCGGGCGCGCGTACGGGAGATGGCCGCCGCGCGGGGCCCCCGGCAGGCGGCCTTCACCGACCGGATGCTGACCGATCCCGACGGCCTGCGGGTGTGGCTGCGCCGGCTGTTCGAGGACTGCGAGGAGGCGTTCTTCGGGGACATCTGGCGGCGGGTGGGCATCCAACTGGCCGCGGACGCCCGGCACAAGACCGAGCTGCTGCGCCGCAGGGGCCTGGCCGAGACGCTGCCCGCGACGTCGGCGGCGCTGTCGCTGGAGGAGGCGCAGGACGGCAGCGGCGGCGTCCGCATCATGATCGACAAGCTGGCCAGCGGCCGTACGACGGCGTATGCGAGCCCCGCGGACCCCGGCGTGACGTTCCTGCCGACGTCGTTCGGCTGGCCGCATCTGGTGTTCAGCCATGCGCCGGGGTGGCGTCCGGTGATCCAGTACCCGGTCGCCGGCCCGGAGTTGCCGGCGCCGGCCGCGCTGGAACTCGTCCAGCAGCGGCTGGAGGCGCTGGCGCACCCGATGCGGATGCAGCTGTGCCGCACGCTGTCGCGGGGGCCGCATACGACCGGGGAGCTGGCGACCGCGTACGGGATCACGCCGCCGGAGGTGTCGCGCCATGTCGCGACGCTGAAGAAGGCCGGGCTGGTCCAGACGCGGCGCCGTGGGCGCTATGTGCTGCACCAGCTGGACCTCCAGGTGGTGGCCCGGCTGGGCAGCGACTTCCTTGAAGTCGTGTTGCGTTGAGCGTGGGCGGGCGCACAGTGGGTCGACGCCCGGCCCCGCCGTCAAGGGACCGGCCCCTACCCGCTACCCGCTACCCGCTACCCGCCCAGAGCTTCCCGCCACGCGCCCCGGCCCTCCCGCTACGCGCCCGCTCCGCCCGTCCCGCCCGCCCGGACCAGCCCCGTCTCGTAGGCGAGGACCACCGCCTGGACCCGGTCCCGCAGGCTCAGCTTGGTGAGGATCCGGCCGACATGGGTCTTGACCGTGGCCTCCGACAACACCAGCCGGGCGGCGATCTCACCGTTCGACAGGCCCTGGGCGACCAGCAGCAGCACCTCCCGCTCGCGGTCGGTCAGCCGCTCCAGCTCGGGCCGGGACGGCTCGGCGCCGGTGGCGGGCAGCATCGGCGTGAAGCGGTCGAGGAGCCGACGGGTGGTGGACGGCGCGACGACCGCGTCGCCGCTCTCCACGGCCCGGATGGCGGCGAGCAGTTCGTTGGGCGGCACGTCCTTGAGCATGAAGCCGCTGGCACCGGCCTTCAGCGCGGAGAAGGCGTACTCGTCCAGGTCGAAGGTGGTCAGGATGAGCACCTTCGGGGCGCCTTCCTTCTGCCCGCCCTCGCAGATCCGGCGGGTGGCCTCCACGCCGTCCAGATGCGGCATACGGACGTCCATCAGGATCACGTCGACCTTGGTGGAGCGCAGCACCTCCAGGGCCTCCACGCCGTTACCCGCCTCGGCGACGACCTCCATGTCGGGCTGCGCGGCGAGCACCATCCGGAAGCCGGTGCGCAGCAGCACCTGGTCGTCGACGAGCATCACGCGGATGGTCATGGCGGGTGGGTCCCTTCAGACAGGAGAGTGGGGCGGCCGAGCGTACGGGGTCGAGGCGTTGGGCGGGGCGGGTGCGGCGGCGGTGCGGACCGCGGCGGGCCGGCAGGCGCCGCTCATCTCTCCGGTTTGAGCGGCAGTACGGCGGTGACGCGGAAGCCGCCGCCCGGCCGGGGGCCCGCGGTCAGGCTGCCGCCGACCATGCCGACCCGTTCGCGCATGCCGATCAGGCCGTGCCCGAGGCCGTCCGCGCCGCCCTCTTCGTAGAGCTCGTGCTGGGCGCCCCGTCCATCGTCCTCGACGAGCAGGTCGAGTTCGTCGTCCTTGTAGGCGAGGCGGACGGTGGAGCCGACATCGGGGCCGCCGTGCTTGCGGGTGTTGGTGAGCGCTTCCTGGACGATGCGGTACGCGGTCAGTTCGACGCTGCTGGGCAGCGGGCGCGGTTCGCCCTCCATCCGGAAGTCGACCGGGAGTCCCGCTCCGCGCACCTGGTCGATGAGATCACTCAGCTGCTCGACGCCCGGCTGGGGGACGTACTCGCCGCTCTCGGGCTGTTCGCCGGTGCGCAGTACGCCCAGCAGGCGGCGCATCTCGGCCAGTGCCTGGCGCCCGGTACCGGAGATCGTCTCCAGGGCCTGGCGGGTCTGTTCGGGGGCGGTGTCCAGGACGTAGGCGGCGCCGTCGGCCTGGACGACCATCACCGAGACGTTGTGGGCGACGACGTCGTGCAGCTCACGGGCGATCCGGGCGCGTTCGGCGGCGACCGCGATCCGGGACTGCGCCTCACGCTCCTTCTCCAGCCGGGCGGCCTTCTCCTCCAGCTGTGCCCAGTAGGCGCGGCGGGTGCGCATGGAGTCGCCGAGCACCCAGGCCAGCACGAAGGGCACGGTGAGCAGCGCGGTGAAGAACGCCATCTCCCACACCGGCCGGCTGTCGGGCCCCTTCGAGAAGCGCCACAGGGACATGGCGGGCCCCAGGAGGGCGCCGGCGAGCGCGCAGCGGGAGGCCCAGCGGGGGATGGTGGGGCCGGAGGCGACGGTGTAGGTGATCACGAACATCGCGAAGTCACCGGGGTTGGTCTGGATTCCGAAGACCAGCTGGCCGACGCCGATGGCGGCGGTCAGCAGCAGCATCTTCACGGGGGCCCGGCGGCGCAGCGCGATGACGAGGCACAGGCCGACTGTGAAGATCGCAGCGATGATCTGCTCGGTGCCCACGGTCTGGGACATGAGCCACAGCCCGCTGAACCCGAGGAGAAGGACGGCCCAGAAGGTGTCCACTCCCGTCGGGTGCCTGCGGAGGAAGTCGTAGAGGCGCTGCACGTAACCCAGCGTAGGCAGGCCGGATAGGTGTACGGGTCAACCGGAGGAGCGATCCTGTGCGACCGGCCTACTCCGCAAGGTGGAGACTCTCTGCGCCGAATGTGGTGGACCCAAGGACGATCTCCACATCTCCGCGCGATCTCCGCGCGGGCCGATCCGCGGTCTCCCGGTCGGCCGGAGGCCCGCGCCCGCCCGTACCGTGGGGCAGGTGACGAACGAGTGGTGCGGCTGGCGGGATGCGACGGAGCGGGCGCTGTACGGGGCGGACGACGGCTTCTACACCCGGCCCGGCGGCCCCGGCCCGGCCGGCCACTTCCGTACCTCCGTCCATGCCTCCCCCCTCTACGCCGGTGCGGTCGCCACGCTCCTGTGCCGCGTCGACGCCGCCCTCGGCCATCCGGACGAGCTGGCGCTGATCGATGTCGGGGCCGGGCGCGGCGAGCTGCTGACCGGGGTGCTGGCCGCGCTGCCCGACGAGGTGGCCGCACGGCTGCATCCGTACGCCGTGGAGCGCGCCGCCCGCCCCGAGGGCCTGGACCGGCGGATCGGCTGGCTGGCCGAGCTGCCCGCGCCCGGCTCGGTCACCGGGCTGCTGTTCGCGAACGAGTGGCTCGACAATGTGCCGGTCGACGTCGTCGAGACGGACGCGGACGGCGTGCCGCGCCGGGTCCTGGTCCGTCCCGACGGCACCGAGCGGCTGGGCGAGCCGGTCGACGGGGCGGACGCGGAGTGGCTCCGCCGGTGGTGGGCGCCGCCGCTGAGCGCCTCCGAGGACGCCGCGGCCGAGGCCGGCTCCCCCGGGCTGCGCGCCGAGATCGGCCGGCCCCGGGACGTGGCCTGGGCGCGGGCGGTCCGCTCGCTGCGCGCCGGGCTCGCCGTCGCCGCCGACTACGCCCACGAACGGGGCGGCCGCCCGCCCTTCGGCACCCTCACCGGCTTCCGCGACGGCCGCGAGGTGCCCCCCGTCCCGGACGGCAGCTGCGATATCACCGCCCATGTCGCGCTGGACGCCTGCGCCGGCCCGTCGGCGGAGCGGCTGACCCAGCGCGAGGCGCTGCACGCCCTGGGGGTGGACGGCCGGCGCCCGCCGCTCGCCCTGGCCGGCACGGACCCGGGCGGCTATCTACGGGCGCTGAGCGCGGCGGGTGCGGCGGCGGAGCTGACCGATCCGGCGGGCCTGGGCGGCTTCGGCTGGCTCCTGGAGCCGGTGGGCGGGCAGTGCGCGGGGCTGCTCAAAGGGTGGGACGCCTGAGGGGCCAAAGGGGTGGAACAGCTGAGCGGCCCAAGGGGTGGGACGCCTGAGAGGCGGCTACCGGGTGCTGCGAGACTGTTCCCATGACGGAGACGACGGTCGGCATCGGCGGCGCGGCGGAGAGCACCGACATGGTGCTGAACATCGGCCCGCAGCATCCCTCCACGCACGGTGTGCTGCGGCTGCGCCTCGTCCTGGACGGCGAGCGGATCCAGCACGCCGAGCCGGTGATCGGCTACATGCACCGCGGCGCGGAGAAGCTCTTCGAGGCGCGCGACTACCGCCAGATCATCATGCTCGCCAACCGGCACGACTGGCTGTCGGCGTTCTCCAACGAGCTGGGCGTGGTGATGGCCGTCGAGCGGATGCTGGGCATGGAGGTGCCCGAGCGCGCGGTGTGGGTGCGGACGCTGCTGGCCGAGCTGAACCGCGTGCTGAACCATCTGATGTTCCTCGGCTCGTACCCCCTGGAGCTGGGCGGTATCACCCCCGTCTTCCACGCGTTCCGTGAGCGCGAGGAGCTCCAGACCGTCATGGAGGAGATCTCCGGCGGCCGGATGCACTACATGTTCAACCGCGTCGGCGGCCTCAAGGAGGACCTGCCGGCCGGCTGGCTCGGCCGGGCCCGGCACGCCGTCGCCGATGTGCGCTCCCGTATGGACGTCTTCGACAACCTGGTCCTGGGCAACGAGATCTTCCGCGGCCGTACGCGGGGCATCGGCGTGCTCGCCCCCGAGACGGTGCACGCGTACGGCGTCTCCGGGCCGATCGCCCGCGCCTCCGGTGTCGACTTCGACCTGCGGCGCGACGAGCCGTACCTGGCGTACGGGGAGCTGGAGTCCGCGCTCAGGGTCGTCACCCGCCAGGAGGGCGACTGCCTGGCGCGCTTCGAGTGCCTGCTGGAGCAGAGCCACAACGCGCTCGATCTCGCCGATGCCTGCCTGGACCGGATCGCCGAGCTGCCCGCGGGGCCGATCAACCAGCGGCTCCCCAAGGTCCTGAAGGCGCCCGAGGGCGCGACGTACGCCTGGACCGAGAACCCCCTGGGGATCAACGGCTACTACCTCGTCTCCAAGGGCGACAAGACCCCCTACCGCCTCAAGCTGCGCTCGGCGTCGTTCAACAACATCCAGGCGCTGGTGGAGCTGCTGCCGGGGACGCTGGTCGCCGACATGGTCGCGATTCTCGGGTCGCTCTTCTTCGTCGTGGGCGATATCGACAAGTAGGCGCAGTAGCGGGGGCGGTGGGCGCGGCGCCGGGGTCGTCCCCGCCGCCGGGCGCCGCTCCGGGGGTCGTCCCCCTCACTGGGCGCCGTTCCGGGAGGCGTCCCCCCGCCGGGCGCTCGCCCGTCTCGTCCACACCCTGTGGACGGCCGCCAAGGTCACCCGAAAGGGGTCGGCCCCGGAGCCTGTGAGGGCTCCGGGGCCGACCTGCCGGATGTGCCGACCGAGGCGGTCAGGAGATGGCGCTGCGCAGCGCGCCGAGGTCGAGCTGCTCGGTCTCGTCGTGCGCGGTGAGGTCGATGACCTCGCCCGCGCCGGCGGTGGTCTCGCCGTCCGCGACCGGCTCGGCGGCCGGCTCGCCGTCCTTCTCGGCGGCCGCTTCGGCGCTCCCCGCGGTCAGCTCCGCAGGAGCGCCCGTGCGCGCCTGTGTACGCGCCTCACGGGCCTTCGCACGGGCCGACTGCTCCGCGAGTGCCTCGTCGCCGACGACGTCCGCCAGATCGTCCTCCAGCGGCGCGGGCAGCTCCCGGGGGCCGGCGGCGGCCGCGTTGCCGAAGAAGTCGAAGCCGCCCAGTTCTCGGGATGCGGTGGGGCGCTGCGGGGCGACGGCGGTGGCGGCGGCCGGGACGGGGCGGAGCGCGGGTCCGGCGGCGGTGGCCGTACGGGCGTGGCGGGCGTCGCCCGTACGCTCGGCGGCGGCCGCCTGGCTGTTCCCCCGGCCGTTCTCACCGTCCTGGGCACCCTGGCCGGTCCGGTCGCTCCGGGCGGCGCCGTCGGCGGACCCCCCGGCGGGGGCGGCCGCCGCTGCCCGGTCGCCGGCCTGCGGCGTACCCGTGGAGTTCTGCGCGGCGCGCTGCCGGGCGGCGTTGCGGGCCAGTCGCCCCAGCGCCCGGTCGGCCTGCGCGTACAGGGCGGCGGTCGGGCCCCGGCGGTCCGCGGCCGGGCGTCCCGGGGTCGTGGCGGGCTCGCGCGGGGCCGGGACGGTGTCGGCGACGGCCGGCAGCGCCTTGGCCGGGGCGGCGGCCTCTATGGCGAGCAGCCGGCGACCCTCCAGGGCGCTGGCCCGCTCGGTCTCGGCGGTGGCGTAGCGGCGCAGCAGCTCGGCGTGCTCGCTGCGCAGCCGGGCCAGTTCGGCCCGCTTGGCACGCAGTTTGGTGTCCAGGGCGGCGCGGAGCTCGCGGGACTCCTCGACGTCCGTTTCGAGCTCGGCTATCCGCTCCTCGGTGCGCCACTCGTCGCGCACCCGGGCGCGGGTGAGTTCGGCGACCCGTCGGCCGGCCTTGCGGTCCCAGGTCCGCAGCAGGACGGCGCCGGTCAGTGCGGCGGCCGCCGCGCCCGCGGCGAGCACCCGTTGCACCAGGTCGTCGCCGACAAACCACGCGCCCGCGGCGCAGGCGATTGACGCACCGGCGACCGTCGAGGGAGGAAGCAGCCGGTGGAGGGGTGGTGAATGGCGGTGGCGTCCTCGTGGCATGGCCAGAAACTTACCGTGCGTGCGGGGCCTATGGGGCCCCGCCCGCCAATCCGTTTCACGCTGGTTACTTCTTGAGCAGCCCCTTGGACTCCAAAAACGCCTGCGCGACATCCGCGGGCTTGAGCCGCTCGGCATCCACCTTGCGGTTCAGGTCGATCAGATCTTCGGTCGTCAGCGCGTTCACGACCTTCCCGAGGGCGGCCTCGATCTCCTTGTCACCTGCGCTCTTGGCATTCACCACCGGCAGCACATTGTCGGCGTTCTGGAGCTTCTTGTCGTCCTTGAGCAGCGCCAGGCCGAAGTTGTCGAGCGTGGCGTCCGTGGTCGTGGTGAGCACCAGCTGGTCGGTGCCGTCCTTGACCGCCTGCTTGGCCTGCGGGGTACCGACTCCCTTGGGGTCCAGGCCCGTGATGTCGATGCCGTACGCCTTCTCCAGGCCGGGCTTGCAGAACACCCGGGTCTCGCACTCCTCGCCCGCCGCGAGTTTGATCTTCTGCTTCGATTTGCCGAGGTCGGAGAGGGTCTTCAGCTTGTGCTCGGCGGCGAATTCCTTGGTGACCGCGAACGCGTTCTGATCCGTCGCTCCGCCCGCCGGCAGGACCTTGAGTCCGCGCGGCCCGGCGAGCTTCTTCAGCGCCGTGACCGTCTTGTCGACGTCACTGGAGGCGACGGGCTTCGCCTTGCTGCCGTTCTTCTTCGCGTTGAGGAATTCGGCGAGCGTGGAGGCGTATTCCGGAACCACATCGATCTGGCCCTTCTCCAGGGCCGGTTCATACAGCTCGCGATTGGCGAGCGTCTGCACCCGGGTGCGGTATCCGGCGTCGGCGAGGACCTTGGAATATATCTCGGCGAGCACCTTCGACTCGGTGAAACCGGCCGAGCCGATGACCAGCTCGCCCTTGCCTCCCTTGCCGCTGCCGCCGCCCTTCTCCTCCAGGCTCTGGCCACCGCACGCGGCCAGTCCGGCCGCCAGCGCGACGACGGTGCCCGCGACAAGCGCGGTCCGGGCCGCGCGCGACTTGCTGCTCATGGATGCCACCAATCAGTCCGTTCGGATCCGCTCGGGTCCGGCGGGTTCGGGTTCGGGTTCGGGTCGTTCGGTTCGGGTGGGTCGGTCAAGTGGTGAGGGGCTCGGTCAAGTGGTGAGGGGCCTGGTCGGCTGGTGAAGGGCCCGGTCGGGTCGGCTCCGGTCCTACGGGGCGGGTGCCGATGCCGATGCCGGTGTGCCGCGGCCCTGTCCCTCGCCCGCGCCCCTGGTCGTACGCGATGCCGTCCGCGCGGCGCGGCGCCGCCCGCGCATCGGGTCCAGGAGCCGCTCCGCGAGGACCAGTACGCCCTCCACGGCCAGGGCGAGCACGGCCACCAGCACGGCGCCCGCGACGACCTGGGCGGTGTCGTAGTTGCCGAAGCCGGCGGTGATGATCCGGCCCAGGCCCCCGCCGCCGGCGAGCGCGGCGAGCGTCGCGGTCGCCACCACCTGGACCGTGGCCGACCGCAGACCGGTCATGATCAGCGGATAGGCGAGCGGTATCTCGACCCGCACCAGGAGCTGCGGCCCGGACATGCCCATCCCGCGCGCCGCCTCGACCACATCGCGGTCCGCCTCCCGCATGCCCAGATAGGCGTTGGTCAGCAGCGGCGGCACCGCGAACAGCACCAGCGCGATGACCGTCGGCCAGTCCCCGTGCCGCCCCAGCGGACTGAGCGTCAGCAGCACCAGGATCGCGAACGTCGGTACCGCGCGGCCCACGTTGGAGAGGTTGACCGCGAGGGCGCCGCCCTTGCCGATGTGCCCCAGATACAAGGCCACCGGCAGAGCTATCAGGCAGGCGATGAGCAGGCACAGCGCGCTGAGCCAGACATGCTCGGCCAGCCGGTGCCACACCCCCTTCTCCCCCGCCCAGTTGGCCGCCGTCGTCAGCCACTGCCAGGCATCCGCGATCGCCCCCATGCTCAGCCCACCGCCTTCGCCGTCCGTGCGCCGCGCCGCGCACGGGACTCCGCCCGGGCCCGCGCCCGCGTCCAGGGCGTCAGCAGCCGCTGAAGGCCCATCAGCAGCACATCGGCCACCAGCGCCAGCAGCACGCACAGCACCGACGCCGTCAGCACCTCCGCCTTGAAGAAGCCCTCCATGCCGCTGGCTATGAGATTCCCCAGGCCGCCGTACCCCACGACGGAGCCGACGGTCGTCATCGCCACCGTCGAGACCGTCGCGATCCGCAGGCCGGCCACCACCGCGGGCAGCGCCAGTGGGAGTTCCACCTCGAACAGCAGCCGCGCGGGGCCGTAGCCCATCCCGCGGGCGGCCTCCCGCACCTCGGCGGGCACCGCCTGGAGGCCCGCGAGGATGTTGCGCACCAGGATCGTCAGCGAATACAGCACCAGGCCCGTGACGACCACCGCGGCGGAGACCCCGAACACCGGTGTCAGCAAGGCGAACATCGCCAACGACGGGACCGTGTACAGCACCGTCGTCAGTCCCAGGACCGGCCCGGCCGCGCCCCGGCGGTGCCTGGCGAGCAGCGCCAGCGGAAAGGCGATCAGCAGGCCGATCGCCACGGACACGGCGGTGATGCCGATGTGCTGGACCGTCGCGTCCACCAACTCCTGGCTGCGGGTGCGCAGATACTCACCGCAGATCCAGTCGTTCGTCACCAGACAGCTCGGCCCGGCGGCACTGCCGCTCATGGCTCGTCACCTCCCCCGACCCCGTCGCACACCTTTGCGATGGCTGTCTGCGACCCTAACCCCCACCACTGACAATCGGCCCGCTCCCGCAGCTCACCGGCCGCATCGCCATCCGCGCGCAACACCGCGTTCACAGGGCCCCGGCCACAATGGGCCCGTCGACAAGGGGGAATCATGATCCGCTTCGAGCACGTCACCAAGAGCTACCCCGACGGTACGAAAGCCGTGGACGATCTCACCTTCGAGGTCGCCGAGGGGGAACTCGTCACGCTCGTCGGCCCCTCGGGCTGCGGCAAGACCACCACCATGAAGATGGTCAACCGGCTCGTCGAGCCCACCAGCGGCCGCATCCTCCTCGACGGCGAGGACATATCCGCCGTCGACCCCGTCCAACTGCGGCGCCGCATCGGCTATGTCATCCAGCAGGTCGGGCTCTTCCCCCACAAGACCGTTCTGGACAACACCGCCACCGTCCCGCACCTCCTGGGCCGGCCGCGGGCCGAGGCCAGGGCCCGCGCCGCCGAACTCCTCGACCTGGTCGGCCTGGACCCCTCGACGTACGGCGACCGCTACCCCGACCAGCTCTCCGGCGGTCAGCGCCAGCGCGTCGGCGTGGCCCGCGCGCTGGCCGCCGATCCGCCGGTGCTGCTGATGGACGAGCCCTTCGGCGCCGTGGACCCGGTCGTCCGCGAGCACCTCCAGAACGAGTTCCTGCGGCTGCAGTCCACGCTGCGCAAGACGGTCCTGTTCGTCACCCACGACATCGAGGAGGCCGTCCGGCTGGGCGACCGGATCGCGGTCTACGGGGCCGGGCGCATCGAGCAGTTCGACACCCCCGCGACGGTGCTGGGCGCCCCGGCGACCCCGTACGCGGCCCGGTTCGTCGGTGCGGACCGGGGCCTGAAGCGGCTCTCCGTCACCCCCGTCGACCCCGGCGACCTCGAACAGCCGCCGGTCGTCCGCCTCGACGACCCCGCGGCCCGCGCCGCCGAGCAACTGGCCTCCGAGGGCGCGCCGTGGGCGGTCGTCCTGGAGGCCGACGGGTCACCGTACGGCTGGGTGGCGGCCTCGGCGCTCACGGGCGCGGCGGGCGGCCCGGCGGCCGGCCGCGGTCTCGACAAGAACGCCCCCAGGGGCACCGTCAGGGAGCACGCCCGGCGGATGGACGCCTGGCTGCCGCTGGGCGCTCCGCTCAAGGACGCGCTCAGTGCGATGCTGCAGCACGACGCCGGCTGGGTCGCGGTCCGCGACGGCGAGCGTCATCTGGGCGTTCTGACGCCCGCCGGGCTGCACGGCGGGCTGCGCCGCTCCACCGCCGCGGACGCCGCGAACCTCCCGCGCGGCGAGGTGTCCCTGGACACGGTCCCGGTCGCGGGGGCCTGACCGCGGCCGACGTCGCGCCGCGGCGGTGTCACGCCGCGGCGTCCACCCCGCCGTTTCCCTCGTCGTCGGGCAGCTTGCACACCCGCTCCAGGAAGATCGCCGCGGCGACCACGGCGGCTCCGGCGACCACCGACAGACCGGCGTAGATCGCCTGGTCCCGGCGCGGTGCGACATCGAGCCCGGCGGTCAGCAGAAAGACGCCGACGCCGCCGTAGAGGCCCGCGACCAGCGACGCCACCAGCGCGCTCGCCTGCCCGAAGACCACCGCCCGGGCGGCCACCAGCGGATCGACGCCCTTCGCGCCGGGCCGGCGCTCGCGCTGGGCGCGCAGCCGCGAGCGGAGCGAGAGGGCGGTGGCGGCGAGCACCGCGGCGATCAGGGCCAGCACGATCGGCGCGGCCACCGGGACGCTGGGCAGCGTCCCGAACGAGTCCCACAGCCGGGCGCCGCCCCAGGCCAGCACCCCGGCCGCCAGAAACAGCCCGACCAGCACCTTGATGTGTAGCTGCTTCACCGAGCGATCGCCCCTCGCACCGTCATGACCATTCCTGCCGTCACGACCATCTTGCCGTTATGGCCGCGCTGTCCGTTCCGTACGCATGCCTCCCGCGGGGAACCGACCCGCAACCCTAACGGCTACTCCGGCAGCCGCAGTTCCAGATCCGCCCGCGGCGCCACGCCGGCGTGGCCGATCGACGCGAGGAGCTCGGCCACCGCGCCGCGCCCGGGGACCACCGCTTCGGGGTCGATGTCGTGCCACGGCACCAGCACGAACGCCCGCTCATGGGCGCGCGGGTGCGGCAGCGTCAGCCGCGGGTCGTCGGAGAGGACGTCCTGATAGGCGACGATGTCCACGTCGATCGTGCGCGGGCCCCAGCGCTCGTCGCGGACCCGCTCGAATGCCTCCTCGATGGCGTGTCCGCGCTCCAGGAGGGAGTCCGGCGGCAGCGTCGTCTTGATCAGCACCACGGCGTTGAAGTACGACGGCTGGCTGCCCGGCGCCACACCCCACGGCTCGGTCTCGTACACCGGGGAGACGGCCTTGACCCGCAGGCCGGGGGTGTCCTCCAGCGCGTCGACGGCCCCCTGGAGGGTCTCCAGGCGGTTGCCGAGGTTGCTGCCGAGGGAGATCACGGCGCGTTTGGGGTTGGAGAGCGTCACGTCGGCGGCGTCAACCTGCTCCACCACCGAGGCGGGCACCGGCTGTACGGTCGGGTCACTGCTGCTCATACTCGGCTCCGAGTGATGGTGATGGTCACGTCGTCGAAGGGGACGGTGATCGGCGCGTCCGGCTTGTGCACCACCACCTCCACTTCCTGCACGCCTTCGTGCTTGAGGCACTGGTCGGCGATGCGCTCCGCCAAGGTCTCGATGAGGTCCACGGGCTCGCCCTCCACAACGGCCACCACCTCCTCGGCCACGACCCCGTAGTGCACGGTCTTCGCGAGATCATCGGAGGCTGCCGCCTGGCGGGTGTCCAGACCGAGGACCAGGTCGACGATGAAGGTCTGGCCTTCCTCGCGCTCACGGGGGAAAACCCCGTGGTGGCCCCGGGCCTTAAGCCCACGCAGCGCGACACGATCCACGCGAATCACTCCCACTGGTCCACGGCACCTCTGGCGCCACTGATCGTCGGTTCCGGGCAGGCGCCGGAGCGATCCGGCAACACTGCCCCGCCATCGAATCTACCTTCGAGCACCGACAGTCCTCGCCCACGGGGGCTATGGACAAGACCCCGACCTGCTGCTAGACGCGGCGCGCCCGCGGGCCAGGGAGATCGTCCGCGCGGCCTCTTACCCCCTTGCCCGCGCCCCACCCCTACCCGTGCCGCACTTGGCTCGAACGGGTGCGCCCTCGCCCGGGTCGCTGACGCCCGCCGCTGACGCTTTGCGCAGGCCATCGCCCTGAGCGCAAGGGCGGGCGGCCATGGCAAGGCTCACACGCCGCCCCGCCCGGCCCCCCTTGGCAGAGCCCTTTCAGCGGGCGTACACGCGGGGCACGCGCGCGGACGCGCTCACAGGGCGTCCTCGTCGCCCTCGCCCTCCCCTTCCTCGTCCTCCTCGTCCTCGCGGTCCGCCAGCACCGGCGAGCCGTGGTGCGACCACACCCGCCAGCCGTCCTCCGTGCGCCGGAAGACATTGGTCGCGACGACCAGCTGGCCGATCAGCGGCCCCACCGAGCCGTCGTCCTCGGCGGGCCCGCCGCTGAGGATGTTCTCGGTGCAGGTCACCAGCGCGGTGTCGCCGATGACGTCGATCTCCACGTCCGTGAGGAAGAACTGGATGTACTCGGTGTTCGCCATGATCAGGGCGTACGAGCGGAGCACCTCGCCGCGCCCGCGCAACACCGGCCACCCCGGGTGGACCACACTCACCTGACCGTCCAGCCACAGCTCGGACAGCGCCTCGTGATCGCCGCGCTCGATGGTCTCGTACAGGGTCGTGTTCGCCTGCTCGACCAGCTCGATGTCCGTCTGCGGGCCCAAGCCGCTCACACCGTTCCCGTCGTCTGCGCCGTCGTCCCGCCGGCAGCGGCCGCGCCCCCATGGACGGACACCGCCGCACCCTCCACGGCACGGGCCACCCGTACCGCGTCCGCGCTCGCCCTGACCTCGTGCACCCGCACCGCCCAGGCCCCCTCTCGCGCCACTATCGCCGATACCGCCGCCGTCGCGGCGTCCCGCTCCCGGGCCGGCGGCGGGGCGGCTCCCTCGCCGCCCGCCAGCACCCTGCCCAGGAACCGTTTCCTCGAAGCGGCCACCAGCAGCGGCCGGCCCAGCGCCCGCAGCCGCCCCAGATGGGCGACCAGCGACAGGTCGTGCCCGGCTTCCTTGGCGAAGCCCAGCCCCGGGTCGACGACGATCCGGTCCGGGTCGATGCCGCCGGACACCGCGCGCTCCATGGCCTGCGCGAGCTCGTCGACGACCTCCGCGACCACGTCCCCGTAGACGGCGCGGTTGTTCATGTCGATGGACTGGCCGCGCCAGTGCATCACGACGAACGGGACGTGGTGGGCGGCCACCACCGGCACCATCGCCGGGTCCGCGGCGCCCGCGCTGACGTCGTTGACCAGCCGCGCCCCGGCCTCGACCGCCTGCTCGGCCACCGAGGCGCGCATGGTGTCGACGGAGACCACCACACCGGCAGCGGCCAGCTCCCGGACGACCGGGACGACCCGGCGCAGCTCCTCGGCCTCGTCCACCCGCGCCGCGCCCGGCCGGGTGGACTCGCCGCCCACGTCGACGATGTCGGCGCCCTGCGCCACGAGGTCGAGACCGTGTTTGACGGCGAGTTCGGTGTCGAACCACTCGCCGCCGTCGGAGAACGAATCGGGCGTCACGTTCACGACGCCCATCACCGCGCAGCGGTCCCAGTCCGGCAGTCCGGCCACCCGGCCACGCAAGGTACTCATGGCACCAGCGTAGGCCGTGTGCCGACCGGCCGGATTGCGGCCGTCGCGTGCCGGTACGCGCCCGCCTCCGGGCCGTCGTGGCCCCGGGCGGGGCGCCCTGCCCGGCGGCCGGGCCGGGTGCCCGTCAGGCGGCCCGTTCGATCGCACCCGCCGTGTGGACCGGCTCCACGGTGTGCGCGCACGGCCGCGGCCCGGCGGCGTTCCGGCGGCGCAGTACGCGCGGCAGGCCCAGCTCCAGATAGCCCTCGGCCTGGAGCGCCGCCAAACCGATGCGGGGGATGTCGCGGCTGTTGCGGAAGACCACGAAGCGGGGCTCCCAGCGTGGCCGGAACTTGTCGTTGAACTTGTAGAGCGACTCGATCTGGTACCAGCGGGACAGGAAGATCAGCATCCCCCGCCAGATCCGGATGACCGGACCCGCACCGAGCTTCTCACCGCGCTCCAGGGAGGAGCGGAAGACCGCGAAGTTCAGCGACACCTGCTTGACGGCGAGGTCGGGTGCGGCCTGCAGGGCGGCGACGATCAGCAGTTCGTTCATGCCGGGGTCGGCGCTGCGGTCACGCCGCATCAGCTCCAGGGAGATCCCGTTGTCGCCCCACGGCACGAAGTGCTGCATCGCCTTCAGATCCCCGTAGGGGCCCGCCTCCTCGCCCTCGGCGGCGGGCAGATGCGCGGTGGCGATCACCGCGTCGCCGTCGGCCACGGCGTCGATCCGGCCCAGCGCCATGGAGAAGCCGCGCTCGGTGTCGGTGTCCCGCCAGGCGTCGGCGGCCTGCTGGATCCGGGTCAGCTCGGCCGGATCCAGATCGCGCACCCGCCGCACCCGGGTCTCGTAGCCGTTGCGCTCGATGCGCTTGACCATCTGGCGCACATTGCGCATCGCGCGCCCGGAGAGGGTGAAGTCGGCCACGTCCACGATGGCCTCGTCTCCCAGTTCCAGGGCGTCCATGCCGGTCTCCCGGGTCCACACCTGGCCGCCGGTCTCGCTGCATCCGGTGACCGCCGGCGTCCAGGAGTGCGCCCGCGCCTCCTCCATGAAGCGCTCGATGGCGCCCGGCCAGGCTTCGACGTCGCCTATCGGGTCGCCGCTGGCGAGCATCACACCGGAGATCACCCGGTAGCAGACCGCGGCCTTGCCCGACGGGGAGAAGACCGCGCCCTTGTCCCGGCGCAGCGCGAAGTAGCCGAGCGAGTCCCGGGCGCCGTGCCGGGCGAGCAGCTCGCGCAGCCGCTGCTCGTCCTCGTCGGTCAGCCGGGCCGCCGGGTGCTCGGGGCGGAAGGCGAGGTACGCGGTGGTGGCCACGGTCAGCAGGCCCAGCGCGCCGAGCGAGTAGCCGACGGTGTAGTCGACCTGGTGGGTGTAGCCGATCGGGCCCTCGAAGCCGAACAGGCCCCACAGGACGTGCTGGGCGCGCTCCCAGAAGGACGGCGAACCGACGATCTTGTGGGGGTGGGAGCTGACGATCACCATGCCGATGGCGAAGCCGGCGCCGCCGAGGACGACGAAGTTGGCCACCGCCTTCCAGCGGCTGCGGGGATCGGGCAGTGCCGCGAACTCCCGCCGGTGCCACACCAGGAGCACCAGCAGCGCCAGCGAGAGCAGCGCTCCGAAGACGGAGTGGCGGTACACCAGCTGAGCGGCGATCCCCACCGGGAGCAGCGCCACGGCCGCGCCCCAGGCCCGCCGCTTACGCCGCTTGAGTCCATGGGCCAGCAGGAGCAGCAGGATGCCGACGACGATGGAGGCGGCGGCCGCCAGCGGGCTCACCGCGCCCGGCAGCACCTCGGCCAGGGCGTGCACCCGGCTGTGCCGGAACCGCGGGAACACCCCGGCGGCCAGGTTGAACAGGCCGACGATCACTCCGGCCGTTCCGACGACCCCCGGCACCGACTCGGGACGCGGGCCACGGAGCCAGCGTGGCGTGCGCCACGCAACCTTCCCCGACTTTTCGCCATCTAGCCTGTCAGACATCACTTTCCCGTCGCCCCGGTCGAGAGAACGTGCGAGCCTTGTCGCAGCATCTGGACTTTTTGCGCCCTGTATGACGGCGTTTCAGGGCTCGGGGTTCCCATAGCGGCACGGGGATGGCCCGGCCGCCCGGAAGAAAGCACCTCATGGGTCTCACCAGCAAGAAAGTGCTGCTTCTTGCCGTCCTCGTCGCGGTGGCACTTTTCATCCTCACCATCTGGCTCTGGCCGCGCCTGTCCAAGGGGAACTGGCGCGCCGTCCTGGGGCGCGTCGGACTCCTGCTGGCGACCCAGCTCTCCGTGTTCGCCGCGGTCGGCCTGTCCGCCAACAATTCCTTCGGTTTCTACGCGTCCTGGGCCGATCTCTTCGGCCAGGAGCAGGAGCCGGGCGTGGTGACGAACTACCAGACCGGGCCGAACGGCACCAAGCTGCGGATGCTGGGCACCGAGCGCATCAGCGTGCAGAACGGCTCCCGGCCGGCGGCCGCCGGCCGGATCGACAAGGTGCTGATCCAGGGCGAGCATTCCAGGATCGCCAGCACCGCATTCGTGTATCTGCCGCCGCAGTACTTCCAGAAGAAATACGCGAACAAGAAATTCCCGGCGGCGCTGGTGCTCACGGGCTACCCGGGCACGGCGGAGGCCCTGTACAAGAAGCTGCATTTCCCGCAGACCCAGCACGAGCTGCTCAAACAGCGCAAGATGCAGCCGACCGTCCTGGTGATGATGCGGCCGACCGTGGCGCCGCCCCGCGACACCGAGTGCGTCGACATACCGAACGGCCCGCAGACCGAGACGTTCTTCACCAAGGACCTGCGCGCGGATATCTCCGAGCACTACCGAATAGGTCGCGAGGCCAAGAGCTGGGGAGTCATGGGCGACTCCACCGGCGGCTACTGCGCGCTGAAGATGACCATGCGCCACCCCGAGGCGTACTCCTCGGCGGTCTCGCTCTCCGGCTCGTACAAGGCGCCGCTGGACGCCACCACCGGCCCGCTCTTCGGCGGCAGCAAGCGGCTGGAGCTGGAGAACAACCTGCTGTGGCGGCAGCGCAACACGCCCGCTCCGCCGGTGAACCTGCTGGTCACCAGCAGCAAGCAGGGCGAGAGCAACTACCAGCACACCCTGCGCTTCATCGAGCAGACGAAGTCGCCCACCCGTATCTCGTCGATCATCCTCGACAGCGGCGGGCACAACTTCAACACCTGGCGCCGCGAGATCCCGGCGGCCCTGCAGTGGATGGGCAACCACCTGAAGGCCTGACGGCCCAAGCCGTCGCGGCGGAGCACATACCCGCCGCGACGGAGACGCCCCGGGGCGTCAGCGCGCCAATATCAGGCTCATGGCCTCGGCCCGCGTCGCCGCGTCCCGCAGCTGGCCGCGGACGGCCGATGTCGTGGTCTTGGCACCCGGCTTGCGCACCCCGCGCATTGTCATGCACATGTGCTCGCACTCGATGACGACGATCACGCCGCGCGGCTCCAGGATCTCCATCAGGGAGTCCGCGATCTGCGTCGTCAGCCGCTCCTGGACCTGCGGACGGCGGGCGAAGACATCGACCAGCCGGGCCAGCTTCGACAGACCGGTGATCTTGCCGTCGGTGGACGGGATGTAGCCGACATGCGCCACGCCGACGAACGGCACCAGGTGGTGCTCGCAGCTGGAGACCAGCTCGATGTCCTTGACCAGCACCATCTCGTCATGGCCCAGGTCGAAGGTGGTCGTCAGCACGTCCTCCGGCTTCTGCCACAGGCCGGCGAAGATCTCCTTGTACGCCCGTGCCACCCGCGCCGGCGTCTCCAGCAGCCCCTCGCGGTCCGGGTCCTCGCCCACCGCGATGAGCAGCTCGCGAACGGCGTTCTCCGCACGCTTCTCGTCGAACGTGCCGATCTTGCCGTCGACGCCCAGCGTCACAGGGTCGGTCATGTGGTGCCTCGTTCCTTCTGCGCCCGCTCAGCCTCGCGGGTGGAATCGCGAAATGCCGCGCCCCCCAGGCTAAACCTGAGGGGCGCGGCATTTATTCCGGGGGCCGGATGGCCCGGGGAGGTCAGCTCTCCGTGCGCGGCTCCTCGGGAGCCTCCGCCTTCTCCGTCGAGACGGTGGCCGTCGTCGTCACGGAGCCGTTGGCCGGGGCCAGCTCCCTGGGCGACAGCACCGGCGGGCGGCTGGAGGGCGTACGACGCGAGGAGCCGGTCCACGCCGGGCGGGCCGGGCGCTTGACCACGTGCTTGAAGAGCTCGGCGATCTCCTCCTTGTTGAGCGTCTCCTTCTCCAGGAGCGTCAGCACGAGGTTGTCGAGGATGTCGCGGTTCTCGACCAGGATCTCCCACGCCTCGTTGTGCGCGGTCTCGATCAGCTTCTTGACTTCCTCGTCGACCAGCGCGGCGACCTCTTCGGAGTAGTCGCGCTGGTGACCCATCTCACGGCCCAGGAAGGGCTCGGAGTTGTCGGTGCCGAACTTGATCGCGCCGAGCCGCTCGGTCATGCCGTACTGCGTGACCATCGCGCGGGCCGTGGCCGTGGCCTTCTCGATGTCGTTCGCGGCACCGGTGGTCGGGTCGTGGAAGACCAGCTCCTCCGCCGCGCGGCCGCCCAGCATGTACGCCAGCTGGTCGAGCATCTCGTTGCGGGTGGTGGAGTACTTGTCCTCGTCGGGCAGGACCATGGTGTAGCCCAGGGCCCGGCCGCGGGACAGGATCGTGATCTTGTGGACCGGGTCGGAGTTCGGTGAGGCCGCCGCGACCAGGGCGTGTCCGCCCTCGTGGTACGCGGTGATCTTCTTCTCCTTCTCGGACATGATCCGGGTCCGCTTCTGCGGGCCGGCCACGACGCGGTCGATCGCCTCGTCCAGGAAGTGGTTGTTGATCAGCTTCTCGTCGCTCCGGGCCGTCAGCAGCGCGGCCTCGTTCAGGACGTTCGACAGATCGGCACCGGTGAAGCCGGGGGTGCGCTTGGCGACGGCCGAGAGGTCGACGTCCGGCGCGACCGGCTTGCCCTTCTGGTGGACCTTGAGGATCTCCAGGCGGCCCTGCAGGTCCGGACGGTCGACGGCGATCTGCCGGTCGAAGCGGCCGGGGCGCAGCAGCGCCGGGTCGAGGATGTCCGGGCGGTTCGTGGCGGCGATCAGGATGACGCCGCCCTTGACGTCGAAGCCGTCCATCTCGACCAGGAGCTGGTTGAGGGTCTGCTCACGCTCGTCGTGGCCACCGCCCAGGCCCGCACCGCGGTGCCGGCCGACGGCGTCGATCTCGTCGACGAAGACGATCGCCGGGGCGTTCGCCTTGGCCTGCTCGAAGAGGTCGCGGACCCGGGAGGCACCGACACCGACGAACATCTCGACGAAGTCGGAGCCGGAGATCGAGTAGAACGGGACGCCCGCCTCGCCGGCGACGGCGCGCGCGAGCAGGGTCTTGCCCGTTCCGGGCGGGCCGTACAGCAGCACACCCTTGGGGATCTTGGCGCCGACGGCCTGGAACTTGGCCGGTTCCTGCAGGAACTCCTTGATCTCGTGGAGCTCCTCGACGGCCTCGTCCGACCCGGCGACGTCCGCGAAGGTCGTCTTGGGGGTGTCCTTGGTGATCAGCTTCGCCTTCGACTTCCCGAAGTTCATCACCCGGGAGCCGCCGCCCTGCATCTGGTTCATCAGGAACAGGAAGACGACCACGATGAGGACGAAGGGGAGCAGCGAGAGCAGCACACCGACGAACGGGTTCTGCTTCGACGGGGAGACGGTGTACCCGTCCTTGATTTCGCCAGTCTGGTACTTGGCCTGCAGGTTCTTCGCCAGATCGACGCCCTGGTCGCCGATGTAGCTCGCCTGGATCTTGTTGGAGCCGTCGACCTTGTTGGAGCCGGACAGCTCGACCTTGATCTTGTTCTCGTCACCGGTCGTCAGCTCGGCGGACTTCACCTTGTTGTCAGCGATCGCCTTGACGACCTGACCGGTGTCCACCGTTTTGTAGCCGCCGGACGAGCCGACGACCTGCATCAACACGACCACGGCGAGGACGGCCAGCACGATCCACATGACCGGCCCACGGAAGTATCGCTTCACGTCCATCCATACGGAGCCGTTAGCGGCCCCGTCCCTCCTGCCACAGTGAGGCACAACGCCCTCTGAGGGCTGGTCGTGCGTACGGTGTATTACTGGCCCGAAAAAGAACTGCCTTCGGACGGTACCCCAGCATTGTCACCCGGCGCCTGCGCCGACAGTGAACATGAAGCCGAGGATTCCGCTCTCCCTGCTCCAACGGCGGGAAGCCCGAAAGGGTTCCCGCCGGTCGGAAGTGGCGGTCTCAGCCGCCGTAGACGTGCGGGGCGAGGGTGCCGACGAACGGCAGATTGCGGTACTTCTCCGCGAAGTCCAGGCCGTAGCCGACGACGAACTCGTTGGGGATGTCGAAGCCGATCCACTTCACGTCGATGGCGACCTTGGCCGCGTCCGGCTTGCGCAGCAGCGTGCAGACCTCAAGGGAGGCGGGCTCGCGCGAGCCGAGGTTGGACAGCAGCCACGACAGCGTCAGGCCGGAGTCGATGATGTCCTCGACGATCAGGACGTGCTTGCCCTTGATGTCGGTGTCCAGGTCCTTGAGGATGCGGACCACGCCGGAGGACTGGGTGCCCGCGCCGTATGAGGACACGGCCATCCAGTCCATCGTGACGGGGGTGGACAGCGCACGCGCCAGGTCCGCCATCACCATCACGGCGCCCTTGAGGACGCCGACGATGAGCAGGTCCTTGCCCGCGTACTCCGCGTCGATCTTCGCAGCCAGCTCCGCCAGCTTCGCGTCGATCTCTTCCTTGGTGATGAGTACCGACTGAAGGTCGGGGCCCATGTCCTTGTCGTCCACCCGTGCCACTCTCGCTCGGTTCGGTGTTCACGCCAGTCGTGAGACTGCAGAAGTCGTGTGACTTCACAGGCCGGGCGGCGTCTGCGGCTCAGCCCTGCCGAATGACCAGTCTGCCACCCTGCCGGCGAACACCCACGCGCCCGGGGAGGTTGATGGCCCCCTGCCCCCGCCAGGCGGTGATCAGCCGGTCCACTTCCTCGATGTGGCGGGCGAAGAGCGAACCGGCCGGGGAGCCGGCGGCGATGACCGCCCGGCGCAGCACCCGGCGGCGGACCGCGGGCGGCAGCGCGAACAGGGCGGCGACGTCGAGCGTGCCGGAGTCGTCGAGCACCGTGCCCTCGGCCGCGACGGCCCAGGCGTCCAGTGCGTCGGCGTCGTCGCGGGAGAGCTGGGCGGTGCGGGCCAGCGCCTCGACGACGCCCTTGCCGAGCGCCTTCTCCAGGGCAGGCAGCCCTTCGTGGCGCAGCCGTGAGCGGGTGTAGGCGGGGTCGGTGTTGTGCGGGTCGTCCCAGACGGGCAGCGACTGGATCAGGCAGGCCTTGCGGGCGGTCTGGCGGTCCACGTCCAGGAAGGGGCGACGGTAGCGGCCGCCCGTACCGGAGCTCGCGGCCATCCCGGAGAGCGAGCGGGTGCCGGAGCCGCGGGCGAGGCCGAGGAGCACCGTCTCGGCCTGGTCGTCCCGGGTGTGGCCGAGGAGGATCGCGGCGGCGCCGTGGCGCTCGGCGGTGGCGTCGAGGGCGGCGTAGCGGGCGTCCCGGGCGGCGGCCTCGGGGCCTCCCTCGCGGCCCACGGTGACGGCGACGACCTCTACGGGGTCCAGCCGCAGGGCCCGCAGCCGCAGGGCGACCTCGGCGGCGCGGAGATCGGAGCCCGGCTGGAGGCCGTGGTCGATGGTGACGCCCCCGGCGCGGACGCCCAGCTTGGGGGCCTCGAAGGCGAGAGCGGAGGCGAGCGCCATGGAATCGGCGCCGCCGGAGCACGCGACGAGCACGAGCGGGGGCTCGTGCCGGTCCTGTGCGCAGTGGTGGGTGAGCACGTCGTGGAGTACGCGGCGGACCGCCAGGCGTATCGCGGCGACCGCTGGATGGGGACCCATGTCCGTTTCCAATCGTTCAGCTGGGGAGCCTCAGCCGGTGAGGGCGTTTTCGTCACACAGAGTGCCTAGATGGTGACAGAGGCGAGCGGTTCCCCGAGCATTGCACGCCTATCCCTCGCCAACGGTCCCTCAGACGGGTGATTGAAGGGGCGCTCTTCTGCCACGCGGCGTGCCCAGCTCACCACGTTCCTCTACGGTGCCCCATCCGCCTTGCGGTGCACCCGCGCGATCCAGTCCGCCGGTTTGGCGATCTCTTGTTTGGTGGGGAGGGTGTTCGGCGACGTCCACACCCGGTTGAAGCCGTCCATGCCGACCTCCTCCGCGACCGCGCGCACGAAGCGCTCGCCGTCGCGGTATTGCCGCAGCTTGGCGTCCAGGCCGAGCAGTTTACGCAGCGCCAGGTCGAGCCGGCCGGCACCGCTCGCCCGCCGCTTTTGGAACTTCTCCCGGATCTCGGCGACCGACGGCACGACATCGGGTCCCACGCCGTCCATCACATAATCCGCGTGCCCCTCCAGGAGGGACATCACGGCCGTCAACCGCCCGAGGATCTCGCGCTGCGCCGGTGTCTGCACCAGATCGACGAGGGAGCGGCCCTCCTCGCCCTCCTCGCCCTCGGGCTTGGCGCCGGCCAGCGACTGGGCGGCCTCGCGCAGCCGCTCCAGGAGGGTGCCCGGATCGATGTCGGTCTCCCCGAGGAACGACTGGATCTCGCCCTCGATGTGGTCGCGCAACCACGGGACGGCGGTGAACTGGGTGCGGTGGGTCTCCTCGTGGAGGCACACCCACAGCCGGAAGTCGTGCGGTTCGACCTCCAGCTCGCGCTCCACATGGACGATGTTCGGCGCGACGAGCAGCAGCCTGCCGCCCTGGGCCGCGGCCGGCAGGCTCCGGGAGGCCGGCGCGAACGTCTCGTACTGGCCGAGCACCCGCGACGCCAGGAACGACAGCAGCATGCCCAGCTCCACACCGGTCACCTTGCCGCCGACCGCGCCGAGCACCGCGCCCCCGGGGACCGTCGAGCGGCGGTCCTCCATCTTGGCCAGCAGCGGCTTGAGCACGGCCCGGAACCCCGCGACGTTGGCCCTGATCCAGCCGGGCCGGTCCACGACCAGAACCGGTGTGTCATGGGGCGTCTCGCCCGTCGCGTCGGGCTGTGCCATCCGCGTGAAGGCGCGCACATGCGCCTCGGATGCCTTGGCGTGCTTGCGCAGCTCGGCGACGATCGCCCGCGCCTCGTCCCGGCTCACCTCCGGGCCCGGCCGCACGAAACGGGTCGCGGTCGTCACCGCGAGATTCCAGTCGACCATCTCGGCTCCACCGATGCTCGTCATGAGTTCACCGTACGGGGCGAGCGAGAGGGGTGGTAAGCCGTTTCGCTGCGCTTGGCCCGCCTCCCACGTTTTCGGCTGTCCCGCCGTGAGAGTTTCTCGTCGTTGCTCCCCCACTGCCTAAAGGGCGTGGGAGGTACCCCCAGCGGCGGGCTGGGGCCGCTGCGCGGGGCTTTCGGGTGCCGGTGTCGGTCCTCCGGGGCTGGGTGTCCGGACTGCTGCGCTTTACGTCCGGACACCCAGCCCCTCCGGCCCGCCCCCTCCCGTGGATGGGTGGGAAAAAACCGTGGGGGTGCACGTCAGCCTTCATGTGCGCGCGGTCGACTGACGAGGCCAGCCCCCACCGGCCTCTCTTCCCACCCACCCACGGGAGGGGACAGACCGTAGGACGGAGTCCGTAGGGCTGTCACCGCACCCGACAAACAACCGCCCGCCGCAGGCGCAACGGCGAGAAACCACCACGGCGGGACAGCCGACAACGTGGGAAGCAGGCCAAGCGCAGCGACTAGCGGCATCCGCAATTGGCCACCGCAGACGCCAGTTTGTCCAGGGCCCGCTGGGCGCCCTGCGCGTCCGTGGTGCCGGTGGTCATGAAGGCGAAGACCAGGAGGCGGCCGTCGGCGTCGACGACGGTGCCGGCGAGGGTGTTCACGCCGGTGAGGGTGCCGGTCTTGGCGCGTACGGCGCCGGCGCCGGCGCTCTGGCCCTCGTAGCGGTTGCTGAGGGTGCCGGTGAACGCGGCCACCGGCAGGCCGGTGACCACCGGGCGCAGGGCGCCGTGGTCGGGGGCGGAGGCCGTCATCAGGAGGCGGGAGAGCAGGGAGGCGCTGACCCGGTCGGCGCGGTCCAGGCCGCTGCCGTCCGCGAAGACGGCGCCCTCAAGGGGCAGGCGGAGACGGGCCAGGGCGGTGCGTACGGCCTTGCCGGCGCCGGCGAAGCTGGCCGGCTGGCGGGAGCCGAGGGCGGCCTGGCGGGCCAGCGCCTCGGCGATGTCGTTGTCGGAGTAGGTGAGCATCCGCTCCACGAGGGCGGAGAGCGGCAGGGAGCGGACGGTGGCGAGGCGGTCGGGCCGCGCGGGGGCCTTGGCGGCGGAGGGCTCGCCGTCGACGGTGATGCCGCGCTGGTGGAGGAGGTCGGCGAAGGTGCGGGCGGCGGCGTCGGCCGGGTCCGCCTCGCGCGGTGCGGGGCCGTGTTCGCTGTCGTCCAGGCGCGCCTCGTCGGCCATCAGCGCGGTGACCGGGGCGAGGTTCTCGTTGGGGCCGATGGGGTGCTCGACGGGGCCCGAGTAGGCGGAGGCGTCGTAGCCGAGGCTGATCTTGGTGAGGTGGCGGTGCCGGAGGGCACGGGCGGTGGCGTCGGCGAGAGTGCGCAGGTTGGCGGGCTGTTCGGCGGCGCCCGGCCGGGGGGCGCGGGCGGTGAGGGTGGGGTCGCCGGCGCCCACGAGCACGATGCGGTCCTTGCCGCCCATGACGACGGTGGTGTCGATGCGGTGATCGGGGCCGCGGGCGGCCAGGGCCGCGACCGCGGTGGCGATCTTGACGGTGGACGCCGGGGTGGCGGGCCTGGTCTGGCCGGCGCCGAAGACCTCGCGGCCGGCGGCCACGTCGAGGACGGAGGCGGTGCGCAGCGGGCCCAGCGCCGGGTCCTCCAGCAGCGGGTCGAGGGCGTCGCCCAGCCCCTCGCCGGTGGGGACGGGGGCGGCGCCGCGGCCCGCGGCGCCGGGCGTGGGGCCGCCGAGTGCGGCCAGCACCGGAGGGGCGCTGGGCCTGGCATCGGGCTCCGCGGCGTGATGCTCGCCACTGGAGCCGTCCATCACGGCCGCCTCCGCGCGCTCGGCCGTACGCTGACCGGAGTCCCACGGGCCGGCCGCCGCCACCGCGGCGATCGCGACCGCCAGCCCGGTGGCTGCGGAGACCGCCGTCAGCTGCCAGGTCTGCTGGGTGTGGCGCGGTATGGCCTGCCAGGCCCGCCGCGCGGCATCGGGTGCCGCCTGTGCGCGCTGCCCCGCCGCGCGGGTCGCCGCCCGCGCGGAGCGCTGCACCGACTGCCATCTGACCTGCCATGTTCTGGTCTCCGGCACCTCGGACCAGCCCCTTTCGCCACCACACACCTGCGTGGGGGACACTTAATCACCAGACGTATGTGTTGATCATGGAGGAGCCACCCGTGGAGTTCGACGTCACCATCGAGATCCCGAAGGGTTCGCGGAACAAGTACGAGGTGGACCACGAGACCGGTCGGATCCGCCTGGACCGTCGACTCTTCACCTCGACCAGCTACCCGGCCGACTACGGCTTTGTCGAGAACACCCTGGGCGAGGACGGCGACCCGCTGGACGCCCTCGTCATCCTGGACGAGCCGACCTTCCCCGGCTGCCTCATCAAGTGCCGCGCCATCGGCATGTTCCGTATGACGGACGAGGCCGGCGGCGACGACAAGCTGCTGTGCGTCCCGGCGTCCGACCCGCGGGTGGAGCACCTGCGCGACATCCACCACGTGTCGGAGTTCGACCGCCTGGAGATCCAGCACTTCTTCGAGGTCTACAAGGACCTGGAGCCGGGCAAGTCCGTCGAGGGCGCCAACTGGGTCGGCCGCGCCGAGGCCGAGGCCGAGATCGAGGCCTCCTTCAAGCGCCTTGAGGCGCAGGGCGGCGCGCACTGACGCGCTGATTTTCGTACGCGAACGGGCGGCACCCAGTCGGGTTGCCGCCCGTCGTGCGTGAGGGGCCCTGCTAGGGCCTGTCCGATGGGTCCTGGCCGGGCCCGACCCATCGGACAGGCCCTAGAACCCGCGGGTGCGCTTGGCCGCACGGCGGCCGCCGGCCTCCTCCTGGATGGAGGGTGCGCGCAGGAACAGCCGGGCGACCTCGGCGCCGAGATTGACCCCCACGGCGATGGCCAGCGCCAGCGAAGCGGCCTGGACCAGGGACGTCAGGCCCTGCACCAGGTGGCCCTGGGCGAAGTTGAGCAGGCCGAAGTACGTGGCGCTACCGGGCAGCAGCGGGCCGATGGCGGCGGTCACGTACGGCAGCGCGGACGCATAGCGGTAGCGGGAGAGCAACTGGCCGAAGAGGCCGACCAGTCCGGCCGCGATGGCGGTGGCGGGCACCGGGTTGATGCCGGCGACATAGACGAGGGCGCCGTACACCACCCAGGCGACGCCGCCGTTCAGGGTCGCGAAGGCGACAGTGGAACGTTCCTGCTGAAGCAGCACGCAGAACGCCAGCGCCAGCAGCATCGACGCGGTGATCTGCACCAGCGGCTCGTTGTAGATCCCCAGCGCCTGCTCGGGGTCGATCCGCTTGAGTCCGGGGTTCAGCTGGAGCCCGATGTAGAGCACGCTGAGCACGCCGACGACGATGCCGACGATGAGGTAGCCGACCTCCAGCAGACGGGCAGCGGCGGTGATGTAATAGCCGGTCAGCCCGTCGTGGACGCCGGCGACCAGCGCCCGCCCCGGGATCAGGGCGAACAGCCCACCGGTGATGACCGCCGACGCCTGCACATTGGCGTGGGCCAGGCCGAAGGCGACGCCCACGGCGGCGGGCGGCATCGCCGCGACCACGAACTGGTAGAACTCCGGCAGCCCGCGCCCGGACGCCAGCCAGGCCAGCCGGTCGCCGAGCATCGAGCCCACCGCGGCCGCGAGGAACACCAGCGCCGTACCGCCGACCAGCATGGACGCGGCGCCGGACAGCAGACCGGAGGCCACCGTCAGCGCCCAGCTCGGGTAGGGGTGGCGGTTACGGCGTATCTCGGCGAGACCGCGGTATGCCTCTTCGAGGGTGATGCCCTCGGAGGTGATGTCGTCGACGAGCCGGAAGACCGCGGACAGCCGGGTGTAGTCGACGCCGCGGCGGCGCACCGTCCGGCTGGCCGTGACCGGGTCGTCGACCAGTGAGGGCTGGTACGAGATCGACAGCAGCGTGAAGGTGACGGTCGGCTCGACCCGCTCCAGCCCGTAGGCGTGCGCGACACCGAACATGGCGGCCTCGACGTCCTCGGCGCCCTCGCCGCCGGCCAGCAGGATCTCGCCGATACGCAGCGTCAGGTCGAGTACGCGGGGGACGGCCGGGCCGGTCTCCTCGTCGCCGCGCTCCACGCGTTCGGGGACCGGGCGCTCGTGGATCGGCATGCGCAGCATGGTCCGCATCCGGTCCTGCCAAGGGGCTTCCTTGGTGAGGCTGACGGCGGGTATCCCGTGCGGCGGGGTGAACGCCAGGCTGAGGGCGGTGGCGCCGACGGGGGCGGGCAGCGGGGTCTGCCCGGTGGTGCTGCCGGGCGGTGCGAAAGCGGATCCCTCCGGCTCGGTCGGCGCCTCCGGACGCAGACCGGTGGGGAGGGCGAACTCGGAGGTGGGGTGCTCCTCCTCGGGTGGCGGGGGCAAGGGGACGCCGAGCGGCGGGGTGAAGGCGGAGTGCGCCTCGTCCGACAGGGGCTTGCGGTCCTCGGCTCCGCCTGTCTGCTCCGATACGTGTGGATCCGACGCCACGGGTCTTCGCTCCTTGTTGGCCTCCTGGGGGGTGGTCAAGGACACGATGCCTGATGCCGCGTCGGCGCGCTTGCCCGGGGCGTACATAGCCGGACACCGCGCGGTGGCGTCCACCCGGCCCCGTGCCGGAGACGGGTGCGGACGGGCCCGGCAGACCCGCCCGTGGTGCGTCAGCGCTTGGCGTGGCGGCCGCGGCGGGGCTCCGCCGGGGCGCCGTGCGGCCGCGCGGGGCCGGATTCCGCCGCCGGCTGCTCCGCCTTGGCCTTGCCGCGGGCGCGCAGGAACTCGATGGCGATCGGGACCACGGAGATCAGCACGATCGCGACCAGCATCATCTCGATGTTCTTGTGGACGAACTCGATGTTCCCGAGCAGCGCGCCGAGCAGGGTGACGCCGGCGCCCCACAGCGTGCCGCCGATGATGTTGAAGGTGATGAAGGAGCGGTAGTTCATCCGGCTCACACCGGCGACGATCGGCGTGAAGGTCCGCACGATCGGCACGAAGCGGGCCAGGATCAGCGACTTGGGGCCGTACTTCTCGAAGAAGTCGTGCGCCTTCTCGACGTTCTCCTGCTTGAACAGGCGGGAGTCGGGGCGCTTGAAGAGCGAGGGCCCGACCTTCCGGCCGAAGAGGTATCCGGCCTGGTCGCCCAGGACGGCGGCCAGCACGACCAGCGCGCACACCAGCCACAGCGGCTTGTCCAGCTTGTTCGTGGTCACCAGCAGACCGGTGGTGAACAGCAGCGAGTCACCCGGCAGGAAGAAGCCGATCAGCAGGCCGGACTCCGCGAAGACGATGACCAGGACGCCGATCAGGCCGAAAGTCGCGATCAGATAGTCCGGGTCCAGCCACTGGGGGCCGAGCGCGAGAGTATTCACGGGGTGAAGGCTCCTGGGTCGAGGGCGCCGGATCGTGCGAGCGACGGGGTTGCAGGCGCGTGTGCGGCCCAAAACTATCAACGCCGCGCGGCCCCCCGTGGTTCCAGGCGGGCCTCGCCGGCCTCCACCCGACCGCTCCCCGACCGCTGGCCGCGCCCCCGGGACCGGGTGATGCTGGCCACAAGGAGGTGCGCACCCATGGGCATCGATGAGTACGGCGGTGGGCAGCACGAGCAGTCGGACGTCCTGGTCGTGACGACCAACGACGTGCCGGGGTTTCATGTGGACCGGGTGATCGGCGAGGTCTTCGGCCTGACCGTGCGCTCCCGCCACCTCGGCAGCCAGATCGGCGCGGGCCTGAAGTCGCTGGTCGGCGGCGAGCTGCGGGGGCTGACCAAGACCCTCGTCGAGACCCGCAACCAGGCGATGCAGCGGCTGGTGGAGCAGGCCCGCGCGCGCGGCGCGAACGCGGTGCTGATGTTCCGCTTCGATGTCACGGAGGCCGCCGACGTGGGCACCGAGGTGTGCGCCTACGGGACGGCCGTGGTGATCGCGCCGAAGAGCTGAGCCCGCCCGGCGGCACACCCGTACGGGCCGGAGGCGGTGCTCCGGCCCGTACGGATCACTGGTGTCGGGCGGCGTTGGCGACGATCGCGTCGCGCAGGTAGACCGCGAGACCGGGCCTGATCGCCTCGTACGTGGCGGTGAAGCGCTCGTCGGCGACGTACATCTCGCCGAGGCAGGTGTGGAACTCGTGGCTGCACGTGTAGTACGTGCCGTCCATGAACCGGCGGTGCTCCTCGGCCACGTCCATCGCCGCCTCGGAGCCGGCCGGCACCCCCTGCCCGAGCAGGTCGGCCATCTTGCGGTGGATGGCGTCGAACTCCGCCATCAGCCGCTTCCAGTCGTCCTTGGTGTACGCGGCCGTCCGCCGCTGCGACTCCTTGTAGGCGTCGGTGTGCCCCCAGCGCTCCTCGACCTCCTGCGTGTACTGGTCGGGGTCGAAGTCCCCGAATGCCTCGAACTTCTCCTCGGGGGTGAGGTTGATCCCCATTCTGCGTGCCTCCATCGCGTGTTCGACGGCCGCGGCCATCTCCTGGAGTCTGCCGATCCGCGCGGTCAGCAGCTCGTGCTGGCGCCGCAGGTGCTCCTGCGGGTCGGTGTCCGGGTCGTCCAGGAGGGCCGCGACCTCTTCGAGCGGAAAGCCGAGCTCCCGGTAGAAGAGGATCTGCTGCAGCCGGTCCAGGTCCTCGTCGCCGTAGCGGCGGTGGCCTGCGTGGTTGCGTTCGCCGGGCAGCAGCAGCCCGATCTCGTCGTAGTGGTGCAGGGTGCGCACCGTCACGCCGGCGAAGGCCGCGACCTGCCCTACCGAATAGCTCATTTCCACTCCCTTCTCGGTACGCGCTCCACGATGTGTCCTCACGCCGCGTGAGGTGCAAGTCCGCATGCTGAAAAATCCGGTGGCGGCGGCATCGGGGGGTGAGATCCTGCCGCCCATGCTGGGGATAACGGATCTGTCCACCTATTTGGTGGGGCTGGCGCTGATCATTCTGCTGCCGGGCCCCAATTCGCTGTACGTGGTGTCGGTGGCGGCCCGGCGCGGCCCCCGGGTGGCGTACCGCGCGGCGGCCGGTGTGCTGTGCGGCGACACGGTGCTGATGACGCTGTCGGCGGGCGGGGTGGCCTCGCTGCTGCAGACCAGCCCGGTGCTGTTCGCCATCGTGAAGTTCGCCGGCGCGGGCTATCTGACATGGCTCGCGGTCGGGATGCTGCGCGGCGCCTGGGCGCTGTGGCGCGGCCGGGAGGCGCGCCGGGCGGAGCGGAAGGAGGGGGCGCCCAAGGCGGCGAAGGAGGCCGTCGAGCGGCCGTTCCGCCGGGCGCTCGTGGTCAGCCTGCTCAACCCGAAGGCGATCTTGTTCTTCATCTCCTTCTTCGTACAGTTCGTCGACCCGTCCTACGCGCACCCGGTGCTGTCGTTCCTGACGCTGGGCGCCTGGGCGCAGCTGTTCAGCTTCAGCTATCTGTCGGTCCTGATCTTCAGCGGGACGTTCCTGGCGGCGACCTTCCGGCGCCGCAGGCGGCTGACGGCCGGGCTGTCCGCGGGCGCCGGCGCGGCGTTCCTCGGCTTCGCGGCGAAGCTGTCGCTGGCGAGCGCGAGCTGAGCGGAGCTCTTCGGAGCGGATCGATCCGGGTGCGGGCGGGCGGCTGCCGTAGGGCGGGCCGCCCGCCCGTTCGCGCTTCCACTGGGCGAACCCTGGAGGCTACGTACCACATATGCCCCTATTGTCGGGTTCCAGGAGGTACGTCCATGCCCGTGCACGACGTCCACGTGGCCGTCATCTACTACTCGTCGACCGGCACCATCGCCGAGCTCGCCCGGCTGATCGCGGACGCGGCCGAGCACGCCGGAGCCGACGTACGACTGCGCAGGGCGGCCGAGCTGGCCCCGCAGACGGCCATCGACGCCAACCCGGCCTGGGCGGCGAACGCCGCGGCCACCGCGGACATCCTGGAGGCCACCCACGAGGACATGCTCTGGGCGGACGCGGTGATCCTGGGGACCCCGACCCGCTTCGGCAATGTGTCCTCCCAGCTCAAGCAGTACCTCGACACCCTGGGCGGCCTCTGGCAGCAGGGCAGGCTGGCCGACAAGGTCTACAGCGGCTTCACCGCCAGCGCCACCCGGCACGGCGGCCAGGAGTCCACCCTGCTCGCGCTCTACCAGACCGTCCACCACTTCGGCGGCATCCTCATCGCCCCGGGCTACACCGACCCGGCGAAGTACACCGACGGCAATCCCTACGGCACCTCCCACGTCGGCGGCCCGGACACCCCGCTCGACGACGCCGCGCGCACCGCCGCCCGAATCCAGGCCGAGCGCGTGGTGAAGTTCACCAAAGCCATCACACACGGCCTTGCACCGACGAGTTGACGGATGGGCGACAGATGACTCTGCACAAGGGCGCGTCGGAATCCGACCGCCGGCACACCGGAAACCCGGTCAACCCGTTCTACGGCGAGGCCGACCCGGTCGCCGGCATGCAGACCTCGCCGCCCCGGCACACGCTGCCCGACGGCCCGGTCGCCCCGCACACCGCCTATCAGTTCGTGCACGACGAGCTGATGCTGGACGGCAACTCTCGGCTGAACCTGGCGACGTTCGTGACGACCTGGATGGAGCCGCAGGCCGGCGTCCTGATGGCGGAGTGCCGGGACAAGAACATGATCGACAAGGACGAGTACCCGCGCACCGCCGAACTGGAGCGGCGGTGCGTGGCGATGCTCGCCGACCTGTGGCACGCGCCCGACCCGTCCGCCGCCGTCGGCTGCTCCACCACCGGGTCCAGCGAGGCATGCATGCTCGCCGGGATGGCCTTCAAGCGGCGCTGGATGCAGCGCAACAAGGACCGCTATCCGGGCAGCGCCCGGCCCAACCTCATCATGGGCGCCAACGTCCAGGTCTGCTGGGAGAAGTTCTGCAACTTCTGGGAGGTCGAGGCGCGCCAGGTCCCGATGGAGGGCGACCGCCTCCATCTCGACGCCGCCTCCGCCGCCGCGCTGTGCGACGAGAACACCATCGGCGTGGTCGCGATCCTCGGCTCGACCTTCGACGGGTCCTACGAGCCGGTGGCCGAGATCTGCGCGGCGCTCGACGAGGTCCAGGAGAAGCAGGGCTGGGACATCCCGGTCCATGTGGACGGCGCGTCCGGCGCGATGGTCGCGCCGTTCGTCGACCCGGACCTGGTCTGGGACTTCCGGCTGCCCCGGGTCGCCTCCATCAACACCTCGGGCCACAAGTACGGCCTGGTCTACCCCGGCGTCGGCTGGGCGCTGTGGCGCGACGCCCGGGCACTGCCGGAAGAGCTGGTCTTCCGCGTCAACTACCTGGGCGGCGACATGCCGACCTTCGCGCTCAACTTCTCCCGCCCCGGCGCGCAGGTCGCCGCCCAGTACTACACCTTCCTGCGGCTCGGCCGGGACGGCTACCGCGCCGTACAGCAGGCGACCCGGGACGTGGCCTGCTCCACGGCCGAACGCATCGGCGCACTGGGCGACTTCACCCTGCTCACCCGCGGCGACCAGCTGCCGGTCTTCGCCTTCACCACCGCCGCCGACGTCAAGTCCTTCGACGTCTTCGACGTCTCCCGGCGGCTGAAGGAACGCGGCTGGCTGATCCCCGCCTACACCTTCCCGCCGCACCGCGAGGACCTCTCGGTCCTGAGGGTGGTCTGCCGCAACGGCTTCTCCCAGGACCTCGCCGACCTGTTCCTGGCGGACCTGGAGGCGCTGCTGCCCGAGCTCCGCGCGCAATCGCGCCCGCTGGACCGGCCGGAGTCGATGGCGACCGCCTTCCACCACTGACCTCACGGCGCACCGTCGTCCAGGACCAGGCCGAACTCCGCCCGGAGCGCGGCCGCCTGGCCGGGCGTGACCAGGACGTACACCTCGCCGTCGGCCGCCGCGCCGGCGTCCGGCAGCACCCGGTGGAAGGTCCGTTCGTCCGCGCCGCCGGGCGCCAAGCGGCCCAGGCACGCGAAGACGGCCGACCGGCTCAGGGACCGGCCGGCGCCGTGCTCGGCGGGCCGGCCGATCCGCTCACCGCCTCGGACGAACTCCAGTCGGTCCCGGCCGCCCGCGCCCCTGATCAGCCTGACGTCGCTCACGACGACCGGCCCGCCACAGCACGCCGCGGCCTCCTCCAGAGTGCTCCGGTAGGACTCCTCCAGATCGTCGACGTCGTCCGCGTACACGGCGAGGGCCACGCCGAACTCGACGAGCACCTCGGCCAGTTCACCGTCCTCCAGCGGCGCGTCCGCCCAGTCCCGTACCCTCCCGAGGGCCTCCTCGGCCGCCTCCTTCGCCACGATGCCGAGGGCGACCAGACGGGGCGCCACATCGATGCGCGTAATCGATCGCTTGTTCGCCATGACGCCATACTGGCAGCCGGCCCACCGCCGGGGGCCCGGCCCGCGAAACCCGGCACCCGCCCACCCGGTTACGCGCCAAACTTGGCCGGCGGGCGCCCCGCGACACGACCTAGCGCCGGTCCCCGGGGTGGGCCTCCTTCGTCGCGTACGGGTTCTCCTGCCCCTCCGCGAGCACCCCCACGAACGGCTCGCCCTCGCCGGCGAAGACATACGCACCGCCCTCGATGCGCTCGATCAGCCCGCGCGTCCACTCCGCGCCGCTGTCCGCGGAGTGCAGCCACATGTTCATGATCTCGCCGATATGGCCGAGCTGTCCGGGCCCCTCCGCGGGCGTGTAGTACCCGGTGACCGTGCCGCGCCACTCCTCCAGGCCCCGCACCCGCCGCCTGAGCAGCGCCAGCGCCTCCTCTCGCGGCAGATCGACGACGAAGCCGATGCCCGCGCTGAGCATGTCGGACTTCTGGTCGTGCTCGGACAGCGCCGTGCGCAGCAGCGCGAAGTACTCCGCCTCGCCCGCCGCGGTCAGCTCGTACTCGGTACGCGGCGGACCGCCGACGGTGCTGGGCGCGATGTCATGGGCGCGCAGCAGCCCTTGCTTGGCCATCTGCTTGAGCGCGTGGTAGATCGAGCCGGGCTTGGCGTTGGACCACTCGTGGGCGCCCCAGTACTCCAGGTCGTTGCGCACCTGATAGCCGTGCGCCCGCCCGTGCTGCCGCACGGCACCCAATACCAACAGCCGGATCGCCGACATCGTCTCCTCAATCCCTCGCGGCCCCCTGCCGTCAGCCTAGAGCGCGCCGGGGCCCGAGGCGGGCGCTACCCCTCCCGCGCCGCCCGCTCCTCGTCCACCAGCCCGAACGCCGTCCTGCCGTCCAGGGACTCGCGGAGGATGTCGGCGTGGCCGGCGTGCCGGGCGGTCTCCTCGATCAGATGCAGCAGCAGCCAGCGCATCGACTGCCGGGCCCGGGGCGGGAACCACGGCGCCTCGGGCAGCGGGAAGGTGTCGTTCAGGCTCGGTACGGAGCGGATGAACTCCTCCGTCCGCCGGGCGACGCCGTCCCAGAACTCCAGCACGCCCGCCAGGGTCTCGCCGTCCTCCAGCTGGAAGCTCAGATGCCAGGTGGCCTCGGTCCGCTCGATGGAGTGCGGCCGCTCCTGCGCGGTCTCGATCCAGCCCTGCTCGGTCTCCGCGACATGCTTGAGCAGCCCGGCCAGGGACAGCTCGCTGGCGCTCGGCCGCTTGCTCGCCTGGGCGTCGGTCAGCCCGAGGACCGCCCGTCGCAGCCCGCCGCGCTGGGCCTCCAGGAAGGACAGCAGCGCGCCGGTCTCGTCGCCGTGGGCCTCGGCAGGGACGTGAGTGGGCATGGGGTCCGCCTTTCGTGACATCCCGGGCGGCCGACCGCCGCCCTTCCGACCTCACACACGCTACGAGCCCTTGCGGTCAGCTTCTGTCCGCAACTCGCAGCCGGTGCGGTCCCCGCTTCAGAAGGGGAACTGCGAGCGCCCGTGCTGAATGGAGATCCACTTGGTGGTGGTGAAGGCCTCCACCATGGCGTCGCCGTTCAGCCGCCCCAGTCCGGAGGCTTTCTCGCCGCCGAAGGGCACGATCGGCTCGTCGTGCACGGTGGCGTCGTTGACGTGGAACATGCCGGTCTCGATGCGCTTGGCGAAGCGCACGCCCCGCTCGATGTCACCGGTGTGCACGGCGCCGCTGAGCCCGTAGGGCGTGGCGTTGGTGAGCCGTACGGCCTCCTCGTCCCCGTCGAAGGGGACCAGCACCGCGACCGGGCCGAAGACCTCCTGCGTGAGCAGCGGGGAGTCCGCCGGCAGCCCGCTCAGCACGCTCGGCGCAACGAGTGTGCCGCGGGCCGCGCCGTGCAGCAGCGGCGTGGCGCCCTCGGCGACGGCGCGGTCCACCAGGGCGGTGACGGCCTCGGCCTGGCCCTCGTTGATCAGCGGGCCGATATGGGTCTGCGGATCGGTGGGGTCGCCCACCTTCAGGGACGCGACCTTGGCGACGAACTTCTCGGTGAACTCCCGCTCCACGGCGCGGTCCACGAGCACGCGGTTGGCGGCCATGCAGACCTGCCCCTGGTGCACGAAGCGGCTGAAGACCGCGGCGTCCACCGCGTAGTCGACGTCCGCGTCGTCGAGGACCACCAGCGCGCTGTTGCCGCCCAGCTCCAGCACCGTGTGCTTGAAGTGGGCGGCGGCGACGGTGGCGACGTGCCGGCCGACCTTCTCCGAGCCGGTGAAGGAGATGGTCTTGGGCACCGGGTGGTCGATCAGCGCGTCCCCGATCTCGGCGATGTCGGTGACGACGACGTTGAGCACACCGGCCGGCAGCCCGGCCTCCTCGAAGATCCGGGCGACCAGCCCGCCGCCGCAGACCGGCGTGTTCTGGTGCGGCTTGAGGACGACGGCGTTGCCCAGCGCGATGGCCGGCGCGACCGACTTGATCGACAGCAGGAAGGGGAAGTTGAAGGGGCTGATGACGCCGACGACCCCGACCGGCAGCCGGTAGAGGCGGTTCTCCTTGCCGTCGATGGGCGAGGGCAGGATGCGGCCCTCGGCGCGCAGCGCCAGCTGGATCGCCTCGCGCAGGAACTCCCTGGCCAGATGGAGCTCGAAGCCCACCTTCGCGAGCGTCCCGCCGACCTCGGCGGTGATCGCCTCGGCCAGCTCCGCCTCGCGGTCGTCGATGATCCGCAGCACCCGCTCGAAGACCAGCCGGCGGGTGTACGGATTGACCGCGCCCCACTCCCGCTGCGCGCGCTCGGCGGCGCGGTATGCCTGGTCGATCTCCTCGACCGTGGCGACGGGTATGGAGGTCAGCTTCTCGCCGTTATAGGGATTGAAGTCGACGATGTCCCACGAGCCGCTTCCGGAGCGCCACTCACCGCCGATGAACTGATAGGCCAAGTCGTCGAAGTAGGACATGCCATCCCGATCTGGAGAACAGGGCACGCGAGGCGCCAAGTTGGGGGGTGCTGACTCCTGATGGTGTGCCATCCTACCGACGCGTCACATGAGTTGGAGCAGTCCGCGCAGGAGATCTCTGGTCTCTGCGGGGCCGGGCCCGTCCGCCTGGAGGCGGTCCATCACCCGCCCGTACTGCGCCACTTCCTCCGGCTTGTCCACATAGAGCGCACTTGTCAGCTGCTCCAGATAGACGACATCCGGCAGTCCCGACTCCTGGAAACCCAGCATGGTGAAGGCGCCGCTCTCGCCCGAGTGCCCGCCCAGACTGAAGGGCATCACCTGGAGGCGCACATTCGGCCGCTCGGACACCTCGATCAGATGCCTCAGCTGCTCGCGCATGACCTCGCGTTCGCCGTACGGGCGGCGCAGCGCCGCCTCGTCCAGCACGCAGTGGAACTGCGCCGGCCGCTCGGCGACGAGCAGCTTCTGGCGCTCCATGCGCAGCGCGACCCGGCGCTCTATCTCGGCGGGCCCGGCGTCGGGCATGCCCCGTTTGACGACGGCCTGGGCATAGCTCTCCGTCTGGAGCAGCCCGTGCACGAACTGGACTTCGTACACCCGTATGAGAGACGTGGCGCCTTCCAGGCCCACATACGTCTGGAACCAGCCGGGAAGCACATCCGTGTAACTGTGCCACCAGCCCGCGACATTCGCCTCGCGCGCCAGGGACAACAGCGCCGCACGCTCCTGCGCGTCACCGACTCCGTACAGCGTGAGCAGGTCCTCGACATCGCGTGCCTTGAAGCTCACCCTGCCCAACTCCATGCGACTGATCTTCGATTCGGACGCACGGATCGAGTAGCCGGCCGCCTCGCGGGTTATCCCACGGGATTCACGCAGGCGGCGAAGCTGCGACCCGAGCAGGATCCGCCGCACCACCGACCCGCTCGACTCACTTCCGGACACCTCTCAGACCCTCCTGTGACCCCCACCCGTCCAACAGTGGGCCGAAGTCTGCCACGTCCGCGCTTCGTTGAGTGCTCATCCGGTTACTGATATGTGAGGCCCACGCACGGCCTCCACAAGAACCGGCGGAAAGAATTCCGAGCAAATCGGTTCGCGCTGTCGCAATACCGGCGCGTGCACGTGCATCTGCCCTTGCATCTGTCTCGCACATTGGGAACCATAGGCGTCGCACGCATGCACGCTCGTGAAAGATCCGCCAGATCCGGCTGACCGGCCAGGGTCATGACGTCCGCGAACGCCAGGAGTGCCTCGCATGGGGACCAAGGTTTTGACCATGCTCGAGCCGTTATGGCAGGGCTTTCCTCCCGTCGGCCCGCTGGCCGTCTCCGGATCCGCCTCGTGCACACTCCCCCCGCGCTACGAATCGGTGCGCTGCGCACGGCAGTTCACCCGCGACACCCTGCAGGGCTGGGAGCTCGACGAGCTCTTCGACCCGGTCGCCCTGGTCGTCTCCGAACTCGTCACCAACGCGCTGCGCCACGCGATCCTCGCCGCACCGGAGCGCACCGGCGCCGCACCGCCCGCCCGGCTGCATCTGATGCGCTGGTCGCAGCGGCTGATCTGCGCCGTACGGGACCCGAGCGACGATTCACCGATCGCCGGCGAGGCCGACTCCGCCGACGAGTCGGGGCGCGGGCTCTACCTGGTCGAGTCCTTCAGCGACAGCTGGGGCTGGCACCCGCTGTCCGGTGCCACCCACGGCAAGATCGTGTGGGCGCTCTTCCGGCTGCCGTAGGGCGTGCCGCGGGCCGTCCGCGGCCGATCCCACACCGGGCGCACCGTCACCTACGGGCGCCCGGTCGCGTTATGGGTACCCGGCGCGCGGCAGGGCGCGCACCGGTGAGCCCCGTACGCCGACTCAGTCCCGTACGAGGTGGTCGAACTCCCCGTCCTTGACGCCGAGCAGCATCGCCCGGACCTCCGCCGGGGTGTAGACGAGCGCGGGGCCGTCGGGGAAGCGGGAGTTGCGCACCGCGATCTCTCCCCCGGGCAGCTTGGCGAACTCCACGCAGGAGCCCTGGGAGTTGCTGTGCCGGCTCTTCTGCCACGACACATCACGAAGATCCGTTGCGGCCATGCCGTTGTATGCGTGGGGCACAGGGATCTCCCGGTGATAAACGGTGTCAACTGCCCCGGATCATAGCTGCGTTCACATGCGAATGCATGCGCAGATGCACGTGCACGACAGCCGGTGCCGGGCTGGTCACAGCTCGTCGAGCACCTTCCCCAACCGCTCCCCCACAATCGACCGCCAGCCGCCGCCCATGATGCGGTGCGCCTGCACCTGGTACGGATCGTCCGGGTCGAATCCCTCATGGACGAGGAAGAGACGTGTGCCACGCCCTTCGGGTTCCAGGGTCCAGGTGATCGTCCAGTCGGCGCGGCCGCCCTGCCCCTCGTCGGCGTCCTGCCAGCGCAGCCGCAGCATCTTCTCCGGCTCGAAGGCCAGCACCTCGGCGACGACGGTGCCGGAGAAGTCGGTGTTCGGCCGCGGCAGTGTCGTCATCTCGTAGCGATGGCCGACCTCCAGCCGGAAGTCGCCGGGCATCATCCACCGGGCCAGCAGCTCGGGCTCGGTCAGCGCCCGCCAGACCTTGGCGGGGCGATGCGGGAAGAACTGCGCGAGACGGATGGTCGTCGCGTCGGCCGGCTCGTCCGCCGGGGCCTCGAAAGCATCGGAGTTCATTGCGCCTCTTCGTCGGGGATGCGGTCGAGCAGCTCCCCCAGGCCCGCGAGCTTCGCGCGCCAGAACCGCTCGTAGGGGCCGAGCCACTCCTGCACCTCGCTGAGGGGTACGGCCTCCAGGCGGTAGATCCGCTGCCGGCCGGCCCGCTCCTCGCTCACCAGCCCGGCCTCCCGCAGCACCTTCAGATGCTCGGACAGGCTGGGGCGGCGCATCGCGAAGTGCTCGGCCAGCGCCTGGACGGACTGCGGCCCGCCCTCGCGCAGCAGCCGCAGCACCTCGCGCCGGGTGCCGTTGGCCAGCGCCGCGAAGACCCGGTCCGGGTCGGAACCGGTGGCGGGCGGTCCGGCCGGGCCCTGTTGGCGTATCGGAGTGGCGTTCACACCCCCGAACATACGTAGGAGATTCCCTACGCGTCAAACGTAGGGAATCTCCTACCCGTCACACGGCGCCGCCCCGGGCCATCGGGGGCAGGGCGTCCCCCCGTCGAGGCGGCGGCCGTCACCGTGACGCGTACGGGAGCAGGGCCATCTCCCGTGCGTTCTTGATCGCCCTGGCCAGCCGGCGCTGCTGCTGCGCGGTGACCCGGGTGACCCGGCGGCTGCGGATCTTGCCGCGGTCCGAGAGGAACTTCCGCAGCAGATCGGTGTCCTTGTAGTCGATGAAGGTGATGCCCGCCGCGTCCAGCGGGTTGGGGCGGGGCGTGGACGTCCGTCGCGGGTCGTGCCGTCGGGGCATGGCGGTTCCTTGGGGGGTGCGAGGGGCCGGCCCGCCGCCTGCGGACGGACCGGCCGGGGTTACGAAACGGGGTCGAGGAGCTCGTCGAAGGCGGGCGGCAGGCTCTTCCAGGCCGACCGGCCACCCGCGTACTCGGCATCGGTGAGCAGGCAGGACGCCAGCAGCGCGGTCAGGCCCTCGCGGTCCAGGCCCGGCGAGGTGAAGACCAGGTGCTGGGCGCGGTCGCCGTGCTCGGGGTGCCAGTCCAGCGCGGCGGCGGCCCGGCGCAGCGGCGGCACCATCTCCCAGGCGGCGTCCGGCAGCGAGACCAGCCACGGCCCTGCGTTCTCCACGCACAGCGCCCCGCCGGCCGCGTCCCACGACAGCAGCGTGTCCGGGCGGTCGGCCAGCCAGAACCGGCCCCGGCTGCGCGCGGCCGCACAGGTCAGGTCCTCCAGCGCGGCGTAGAGCCGCTCGGGGTGGAACGGGCGGGTGTGCTGCCATACGAGCGTGCCGACGCCGTCCGCGTCGGCCTCCTGCGGCAGCAGCGCACAGGCCGGGTGCTGGCGGGCCGCGGCCGCCGCCACATCGAATCCGGCCAGCGCGGCGGCCGTCAGCTCGGCGGATTCGACCGGAATCCGCCGGGCCGTCGGGTGCAGCTGCTCCAGGAGCGCGAGGTCGGCGGGCTCGGCCGCTTCCTCCCCGGTCGCGATCGCCAGCACCGGTGCGTACTCCAGCTGCCGCGCCCAGGTGTCGGCGACCGTGCGCTGATCGGACGCCGCGGCGGCGAGGCCGACCTCGGCGAGGTCGTCGCCGCAGCCCAGGCACTCCAGCACCCGCGCCGGATCGACCGCGGTGATCACGCCGGTCAGCGAGAGGCTCGCGCTGCCGCAGCCGGTGACCACCTCGGCCATCGCCTTGGGCTCGACCGAGTCCCACAGTTCGACGATCGCCAGCCGGCAGGTCCGGCCGGCGGCCAGCCGCTCCAGCTCGGGCACCAGGTCCTCGCGCAGCGCACAGCAGGCGCAGTCGTTGACCAGCGGCACCTCGGCGCTGTCGAGTGTGCCGCCGGCGTCGCGGACCGTGCGCCGTACGGTGCCCGCCACGGCCGAGGCCAGGTCGTGGTGGAGGGCGACACTGCCCGGCACCGAGCGCAGCAGCCGCTCCACGGTCGCCCGCCGTGCGTCCGCGTGCAGGCCGCCCACCAGCACCAGCGCGAGCCGCTCCATCAGCGGGCCTTGCCGTAGCGGCGCTCGAACCGCTCGACGCGGCCCGCGGTGTCCATCACCCGGGCGGTGCCCGTGTAGAAGGGGTGGCTCGCCGAGGAGATCTCGACGTCGATGACGGGATAGGTGTTGCCGTCCTCCCACTCGACGGTCTTGTCGCCGGTCGCGGTCGAGCGCGTGAGGAAGGCGTAGTCGGCGGCCCGGTCGCGGAAGACGACCGGCCCGTAGGCGGGGTGGATTCCAGGCTTCACGGCTGTCCTCAGCGCTCCTCTCGGAAAGCGACGTGCCGGCCGGCGACCGGGTCGTACTTGCGCATTTCCAGGCGGTCGGGGTCGTTACGGCGGTTCTTGCGGGTCACGTAGGTGTATCCGGTGCCGGCGGTGGACCGGAGCTTGACGACCGGACGGAGTTCGTTGCGGGCCATGCGGCCAGTATACGTAAATGGTTTCCATTTTCAATAAGCCCTTCGAGGCCCCGACCGCTGGAGGGACCGCACCGTGTCCGCCCACTGCCAGCTGACCGGCCGCAAGCCGGGCTTCGGCAAGTTGGTAGCTCGACTGCGACAACGCCTCCGGGCGTACGCAAGTCCAGCTGGCCGGCCGACCGCGGCAACGCCTCCGGGCGTACGCGGGTCCGGTCGCGGCCACGCTCCGGCCGTCCGGTCCGGGGAGACCCCCTGGACCGGACGGCCGGACCGTTCGGGTAATACTGGACAGAACGTCCGCCGGCCCCCGACGAAAGCGAGCGTCCCCATGCTCCGCAACGCCTTCGAGCCCTGGCACCTGATCCTGATCATCGCGGTGCTCGTGCTGCTCTTCGGCTCGAAGAAGCTGCCCGACATGGCCCGCGGCCTCGGGCGCTCGATGCGCATCCTGAAGTCCGAGGCCAAGGCCCTCAAGGACGACCGGACCGCCGAGGCGCCCCGCCCGGAGTCGGCGCCCGGCCACTGACGCCCGGCCGCCGGTCCGTCAGCTGTCGCCGCCCTCGTCGATCAGCCGCCGCACCTCGCGGTCGATCAGCCCCAGCCGGGCCTCGGCGACCAGCGGCACCGCGCGGCGCTGCCGCCGCGCCTCGGTGAGATCGATCTCGACGGTGACCAGCGAGGGCTCCCACTTGGGCGCCTGCGCCACCACCGCTCCCCGTGGGTCCACCACCCGCGAGCCGCCCCAGAACGTCGCGCCGTGCTCATTGCCGACCCGGTTGACGAAGACCACCCAGCACTGCAGCATCCGCGCCGTATAGGACAGCAGGGTGTCCCAGTACAGGCCGGTGTCCATGGCCTCCGGATCCAGGCTCGCCGCGCTGTTGGTCGGCACGAACAGCACCTCCGCGCCGTCCTGCACCGCCAGCCACGGGAGCACCGGCTGCCAGGCGTCGTTGCACACCAGCGTCGCCCCCCGCCCCCCGGTCCTGGACCGCTTCAGCTCATAGGCGCGCAGCGACTGCCCGGGGCTGACGTGCTTGCGCTCCTCCCAGGCGAGGTAGTTGGGGAGGTAGAGCTTGCGGTGGGCGTGCAGCAGCGACCCGGCGGAGTAGTAGACCGCGGCGTTGTACGCGCGCAGGCTGGTGTGCTCATGGAAACCGAGCAGCACATCGGGGCCCAGCGTGCTCAGCTCCAGCAGCCGGGGGTCGCTCGCCTCGATGGACTCGTCCCGCTTCAGGGCGCCCAAGTGATAGCCGTGCAGGCTCAGTTCGGGAAAGATGACGAGATCGGCCCCCTGGGCGGCGGCCTGCTCGATCTGCTCGCGGGCGATCATGAGGTTCTCCGCCACCTCGCCCAGCACGCAATCCGTCTGCGCCAGTGCAATGAGCATGACCCCACCTCATCGACTCATCACCTTTGCGGCTTTCATCGTATTTCATCGTCATTTTGCCAGAGCCCGCACCGACCGGCACGATCCTGCGGCGCACCCGTATCCGCGCACTTCAAACGCCCCGGGAGGCGGGTCCCACCAATGAGCGAATGAACGATCCTTCCCGTGCCGGACCAGGCACTGGCGCGTTGATCCGCACGATCCGTCGTACGGCCCGCAGGGCGGCTTCCAGCCGCAGCGTCGCCCGCCGCCAGCGGTACGACGGCCTGCGGTCGAACCGTCCGGCGATGCCGACGGCCGGCTCGACCGGGTGGCCCAGGCCGAGCGGCCCGCCGGATCCGCTCGGCCGGCCGCCGCGCCCCGCGGCCGCCGGAGCCGGCCCGACGCCCCTGACACGCGCCCTGCTCCTACCCCGCTCACTTGCGCCGCGAACGGGCCCTGCGCAGCAGGAGCGCCCCGCCCAGCAACAGCACCCCGCCGACACCGGCCACGATGGCCGGCTCGTCCACACCGGTGGACGCGAGCAGCGCGGAGCCCGCGGTCGCCCCGGCCCGCGCCACCGCGCCCAGCCGGGGTTCGTGCCCGGGGCGCGAGGCGGGCTCGGCGGCGGTCTTCGCCGGGGCGCGGTGCCCCGCCGGTTTTCCGGCCCTGCGGTGCGCCCCGGCGGACGGCGCCAGCGGGGGCCGCTGGGCGGCCGGCGCGGGCGCGCCGCGGTGCCCGCACATGTCGTGCTCGGCCTGGTCGAGCGCCCCCGCTCCGTCCGCCGCGTTGCCGCACACGTTGACGGGGTTGAACACGCTCACCCGGATGCTGTTCCCGGACAGCACTCCGGGCGCATTCATGGCGGCCCCGCCGGCGGCCCCGTGCACCACGGCGCCGCTCGCGCCGAGCGCACCCGAGGCGGCCGCAACGAGCACACACACCTTCAGACTCTGTCGCATCTCTCATCCCTCGTCTGCGGTCATCGCGTCCGGGCCACCGTCCGCGGGCCACCGTGGCGCTCACACGGCCGGGCGGTCGGCAGCGCATACGCGGCGCCGACCGCCCGGAGACGCAAGCGGTGGTTCGGCCGAGGCCGTCGGGCTTCAGTGGCCGCGCTTGTGGCCTCCGTTGCCGGACGCGATCGGGATGTCGTTCAGGATGTGCGACACCGCTTCGTCGCCCTTGGCCTGCGTCGAGTTCCGCACGCACTGCTGCGTCTGCGGGTTGGACAGGACATTGATGTCCTGGACCGTGACCGGGATGAATCCGCCCAGCGAACCGAAGTTGGCCTTCTCGCCGATCAGCGCCGCGCAGAGGTCGTTCAGGGAGCCCTGCACGAGTCCGAGCTGGGTGCTGAGCTTTCCGCGGGTGGTGGAGTTGCCGTAGACCGACTTCCCCCCGTTTCCGTTGACCGTCCTGGTGCCCTTGTGCCCGTCGCTCGCCATGGCCTGCGGAGCGGCCGCAGCGGAAATACCGACCAGCGACGCCGCGACAGCCGCACCGGCAAGAATCTTCTTCATCACGCAACCCCTTCAGGAGACGGAACTCCCGGCACAGGAGCCCGTTTTGAACAACCCGGCCCGCAGCCCGGAGTTCTCCTACGTCACCCGAATAGATCGCATACGGTCCCCGACCGACACCGATTCGCGTGTTCGGCCCTCGGCCGGCGGAGCAGCACGGGCCCCGCGATTTCGGTGAACGGCTTCGCGGGTTCCCTTTTCCGGCCGGCATGCCAATGCCCCGGCAACCCCATCAATCTCGCAAGGGCATTGGCACGCTTCCCTCCACACACCATCCCCAACGAGCCGGTTCACCGGATCGCGATCACAAGCGAATAACAATTCAGCGGGACGGTGCCGGGCATTTCTCTGACCGGCACCGTCCCGCATCACGCCCACCCGACTCACCTGGATACGGCGGGAGGCAGCAGGAATCCGGGCCGCCCGGAAGAAGGAGGGCCGGGCGGCCCGGATATCCCTCGGCCGGTCAGCGGCGGTGGTGCTTGCCACCGCCGTTGCCGGACAGGATCGGAATGTCGTTGAGGATGTGCGACAGCGCCTCGTCGCCCTTGGCCTGGGTGGAGTTCTCGGCGCACTGCTGCGACTGCGGGTTGGCCAGCACGTTGATGTCCTGGACCGTGACCGGGATGAATCCGGCCAGCGAGCCGAAGTTCGCCTTGTACGGCAGGGCGATGCAGGGCTTGTTCAGCGAGCCCTGGATCAAGCCGATCTGCGGGCTCATGTAGCCCTTGGTGGTCGAGTTCCCGTAGAGCTGCGTCGTCCCGTTTCCGTTGACGGAAGTCGTGCCGTGGTGCTTTCCACCGTGGTGCTTACCGCCGTCGTGGTGCTTACCCGTGGCCATCGCCGGGGAGGCGGAAGCTGCGGCAACACCGACAATGGACGCAGCCGCGGCCGCGGTCGCCAGAGCTTTCTTGATCATTGGTGATCCTTTGTGTTTCTGGATGCCCTTGGGCCAGACAATCTGCCCAACTCACAAGAGCGAATTTGGTTGTGCTCATTCACTCGAACGCCCTGACGCCGTGATCCGCTTTTCCGATCGGTCCGGCGGCCGACCGGGAAGTTCCCGGGCGCGGCGGCCCGCCGGACGGCGATAGACACGGTCGGGGCCGCCCCGCGGGATTCGACGTCCGTGTCGAATGCGCCCGGAGCGGCCCACGGGGACAGCGGGGTTACCTGATCGGAAGGCCGCCGAGCAGCGGACTGCCCTTCGCCGCCGCCGCAACGCCGCCGAGCAGCTTGTTCGCGTTGGCCGACTTGACCTTCTCACCGGTGGTCTTGATCTTCTTGACCAGCGGCCGCACCTGGTGGCCGTCCAGCTGCTTGCTCCGCAGCGCGTCGTGCAGCCCGCCGTTGAGGCTCATCTTCGGTCCGGGCTGGATGCCGGCCGGAACTCCGTGCTGGGCGGCAATGGCGGGCGCGGCGGCGCCCAGCGCAACGACGGAACCGGCGACAACCACCGCAGACTTCGCGTACTTCACTTTCAACTGTCCCTTCTCGGGCGGTGCTTGACGGGACCGCGGCACCAGCGCCGCGTGAGCGGCATTTCGCCGCTCGGATCACCGCTTTCCCCCTCACTAACGAGTACTGCCGCGCGGAGAAACTCCGAAGTTCCGCCTTCACGGCAACTCCACCCGAAAGGTGCGGGCCCAGGCGTTTGTCCGGATGGGCCAAAAAGGACCCGGTGCCGGTGTGCAGTGAATCGCACACCGGCACCGGGTCATGGACGCGGCTCGAATTCCTTCGAACCGGCGCCCGGGATCAGCACACCTCTTACTTGTGGTGGCTGAGGTTGGCGCACTTGTTGCCGAACGCCGGGTTCAGCGCTCCGACGAATTGAGCGGTGTTACCGCACAGATTGATCGGGATGTTGATCGGAATCTGTACGACGTTTCCGGAGATGACGCCGGGAGAGTGCTTGGCCTTGCCCACCGCACCCGCGTCAGCGAACGCCGGGGCAGCCGCGCCCACTGCCATGAGCATGCCGGCAGTGGCTGCCGCAACCTTTCCGTACTTCACTTTCAGCCCTTTCTGCAGCGGGTCCGTAGCGAACACGACCATCGTGTCGCACGGGCGCTGATCTGCTCGCCCGTAACGCCGCTGCTGATATTGGTAACAATTTCTCCTCGTGGACGAAACTCTCACCGGGGAGTTTCGGAGGAATCGCCCGAAGGATGCAATATCGTTTCGGGAGATTGCCGCCGCGCATACGACGCGGAAAAAACACCGGATTTCGAACAGACGAGGTAGCCGCCGAATAGTAATTCCCACCGGAGGGATCGAGAAATTCCGTTCCCACCGGTTCGCCACCGGGCACCGCAGTCCCGGCCCGCTCCGAAGTGAGAGCCGGCGGTCCGGGCCTTGCGGCCTTCGGCCTCAGTGCTTGTGGTGACGCGGCTTGTGGTGACGCGCTCCGTTGCCGGACAGGATCGGGATGTCGTTCAGGATGTGCGACACCGCCTCGTCGCCCTTGGCCTGCGTCGAGTTCCGCACGCACTGCTGCGTCTGCGGGTTGGACAGGACATTGATGTCCTGGACCGTGACCGGGATGAATCCGCCCAGCGAACCGAAGTTGGCCTTCTCGCCGATCAGCGCCGCGCAGAGGTGGTTCAGCGACCCCTGCACGAGCTCCAGCTGCGGGCTCATCCTGCCCCGGGTGGTGGAGTTGCCGAAAGCGGACTTGGTGCCGTTGCCGTTGACCGTCGCGGTTCCACCGCCGTGCTTGCCGACCGCCATTGCCTGGGGAGCGGCCGTCGCCGAAATTCCGACGACGGACGCGGCCACGGCCGTCGTGGCCAGGACCTTCTTGATCACTTTTAACCCTTCTCGAAGCGGGGTGCCCGAATGGGAGCGCACTGGCTCAACTCGCTTCCGAGGGTGCGGTTTCGCCGATTCACCCGGATGCCGCGAAACCATAAACACACATCGTTTTATCCGTGCGAAGTCTCGTCCCGGCCGGGAGCCGGCCGAAGGAAATTCCAGAGGGTTCGTGCCGCGCGAGGACGCCGCGGCGCCGGCCCGGACGGCCCCGTCGTGCGAGGTCGGGCCGCCGTCCGGCGTCGATTGTCAGAGGCGGGTGCAAGACTCGGGAGCATGAGATGGGCGGTGGTGGAGACGGGCGACGGGGGTGCTCGTCTCTGCCCGCTCGCCCAGGACGGCCGGCCCGCGGGACCGGTCGTGCGGGAGGGCTCGCTCGGCGAGGCGGTGCGCGCGCGGCCCGAGGTCGAGCGGTGGGTGTGGCGGTCCACGGCGGAGACCTACCGGCGGCTGCTGGCGGCGGGGGTGCGGGTCGAGCGCTGCTATGACGTGGAGGCCGCCGAAGCACTGCTGATCGGCCATGAGGAGGGCCAGTCGGGCCAGCCGCGTTCGCTGGCCGCCGCCTGGGCGCGGCTGCACGGTCTGCCCGTCCCGCCGGACGCTCCCGTGCGTACGGCCGAGACCCAGCCGTCCCTCTTCGAGCCGGGTCCGGTGCCGCTGCCGCCCGGCACGGACGAGCTGGCGGCGCTGCTGGAGGTCTATGCGGGCCAGGTGGCGCGTACGGAGCAGGCCGAGCATCCGGAGCGGATGCGGCTGCTGCTGGCCGCCGAGTCGGCGGGCATGCTGATCGCGGCGGAGCTGCGCCGGGCCGGGGTGCCCTGGCGGGCGGATGTGCACCGCGCGCTGCTCGACGGGCTGCTGGGCGAGCGCTATCCGGGCGGGCTGGAGACCCGACGGATGGCGGAGCTGGCGGATGAGGTGTCCCGGGCCTTCGGCGAGGGCGTGCGGGTGCGTCCCGATCTGCCGCAGGAGATCGTCAGGGCCTTCGCCCGCGCCGGGATCTCCCTGACCTCGACCCGCAAGTGGGAGCTGGCGCAGATCGACCATCCGGCGGTGGCGCCGCTGCTGGAGTACAAGAAGCTCTACCGCCTGCACACCGCCCATGGGTGGTCATGGCTGCAGCAGTGGGTGCACGACGGCCGCTTCCGCCCCGAGTACCTGCCCGGTGGCACGGTCTCCGGACGCTGGACCACCAACGGCGGCGGCGCGCTGCAGATCCCCAAGGTGATCCGCCGGGCCGTGCTCGCCGATCCGGGGTGGCGCCTGGTCGTCGCCGACGCCGCCCAGATGGAGCCGCGGGTGCTGGCCGCCGTCTCCCGCGACCGCGGTCTGATGGAGGTGGCCGGCAGCGGCGAGGACCTGTACGCGGATCTGGCCGCCCGCGCGTTCGGCGGCGACCGCGACAAGGCCAAGCTCGGCCTGCTGGGGGCCGTTTACGGCCAGACGTCCGGCGACGCCCTCAAGCACATGGCCGATCTGCGCCGCCGCTATCCGGCGGCGATGGCGTATGTGGACGACGCGGCGCGCGCCGGTGAGGAGGGCCGCCTGGTGCGCACCTGGCTGGGCCGCACCTGCCCCCCGGCCTCCGTGGCGCCGCCCGACGAGGCGGGCCTGCCCCAGGAGGAGGAGCAGCCGGCGGGGTACGGCGGCGGATCCGCGGCCGCCCGCGCCCGCGGCCGGTTCACCCGTAACTTCGTGGTCCAGGGCAGCGCGGCGGACTGGGCGCTGCTGATGCTGGCCGCGCTGCGCCGCTCGCTGCGCGAGGGCGCCCTCCGTGCCGAGCTGGTCTTCTTCCAGCACGACGAGGTGATCGTGCACTGCCCCGCGCCGGAGGCGGCGGCGGTGTCCGAGGCGATCGCGGCGGCGGCCGCGACGGCGGGGCGGATCGCGTTCGGCGAGACGCCGGTCCGTTTCCCGTTCACCACAGCGGTGGTGGAGTGCTACGCGGACGCGAAGTGAGGAGCGCGGCCGGTAGGGCCTGTCCATGGAAGAGGGGCGCTCGCCTCACCGGTCGGTGTCCGCGGCGGTCGGCTCATCGGCGCCGGAGACCAGACCGCGGGTGATCCGTACCATCGCCGCGACCAGCAGCTCGCGGGGGTGGTCGGGGCGGTCCAGCCACCACAGGGCCAGGCCGTAGAGCGAGCTGCGGATGGCCTCGCCGAGGGGCTCCAGCTCGGCCTCGGGGATGCCGGGCGCGAACTCGCGGAGCAGCGCGATATCGGTCTCGCGCTGCCGGCGCTGGAGTTCGCGGTGGAAGTCCCGCACCTCGGCGTCCCCGGTGGTGTCGCGGAACATCATGCGCCAGGTGTACGGATGGCTCTGCACATAGCCGAACCAGGCGTCGTACATCGCCGTGATCCGGGCCTCCATGTCGCCCTCGCCGTGGAGGAGTTCGCGGATCGGGGCGGCGGCCAGCTCGTCGCGGTGCCGCTCCAGGAGCGCGAGGTGCAGCTCCTGCTTGGAGTCGAAGTGGCGGTAGAGCATCGGCTTGCTCAGGCCGGCCTCGGCGGCGATCTCCCCGATGGTCGTGCCCGCGAAGCCGCGCTCGGCGAACAGCCGGGCGGCCGTGTCCTCGATACGCGTCCTGGTCTCGGCGCGCGCGGCGCGGCTCCGGTCGATCCCGCTCATGCGGACCCCTCGCGATCTGGCTCGTTCCGGCTGGTGCCGTCGGCTCGCAATTGTCGGTGCGGTAAAGGATACTGGATGGTGTACCACTTGGTATACGCATCGGTAACCTACTCGGCCGCTCCCCGCGGGCCGGGATACGGGGGGTCATCGTGATCGTGTCCGTACACTTCGCCGACCTGGGCGCCCGATCCATGCGCGGTGTCCTCCGCGAGCGCCCGCGTCCGGGGCAGGTCCCCGGCCTCCGCCAGGCCCAGACCCTGCTCACCGGCGCCATCGGCGCCGGCCCGCCCAAGGTGCGCCCCGGCCGGGTCGCGCTGCTCGCCGCATGGGAGGACGACGCCGCGCTCGACGGCTTCCTCGCCGAGAGCCCGCTGGCACGGCGGCTGGCCGGGGGCTGGCATGTGCGGCTGCAGCCGGTGCGGGTCTCCGGCTCGTGGCCTGCGATGCCCTTCGAGGCCGAGCCCGGCGCCGCGCTGGACGAGGAGGACGAGCCGGTCGCCGTCCTCACCCTCGGGCAGCTGCGGCTGCGCCGCGCGCTGCCGTTCCTGCGCGCCAACTCCCGGGCAGCCGGGCGGGCCGCGGCCGATCCCGCGCTGATCGCCTCCGTCGCGCTGGCCCGGCCGCCCCGCTTCGTCGGCACGTTCTCGGTGTGGCGGAGCCTGTCGGCCATGCGCCGCTACGCCTACGGCTCCGCCCGGCCCGAGCACAAGGAGACGGTCGAGGAGCATCGGGCGAAGCCGTTCCACCACCAGGCGGCGTTCATACGCTGCCGCCCGTACGGCTCCCGGGGCACCCTGGACGGCCGGGATCCGCTGGCGTCGGCGGCCCCGGACCCGCACCCGTCTCGCCAGGCACCGCCGACCCGGCCCTGATCCGGGCGGCGGGATCCCGGCCTTCATCCGCCGGCAGGCCCTAAACTCGCCGGAGAGCGGGCCGAGGGCGGTGGACGGCCGCGGCATGAGCCGGGAAGGGGCCGGCCGTGAGCGACACCGAAGGGGCCGCGGACGCCCCGGTGCGCTGCGGGCCGCGCCGCGATCCCCGGGCGTGCGGGACGAGTTGGCGACGGAGGGGAGCCGGCGCGGATGAGCGCTGAGACAGCGGGCACGGACGGCACCACGAACGGCGGCGGGCTGGAGCGCATCAACCCCTCCCACCTGGCGCCGCCGACGGGCTTCAGCCATGCCGTGCGCGCCGCCCCGGGCACCCTGGTCTTCCTCGCCGGGCAGACCGCCCTCGACGGCTCGGGCCGGATCGTCGGCGACGGCATCGTCGAGCAGTTCGAGCGCGCGCTGGCGAACCTCCTGGACGTCGCGGCGGCCTCCGGGGCCGGCCCGTGCGACCTCGCCAAGCTCACCGTCTTCGCGGTCGACGTCGCCGACTACCGGCGGCATGCCGGGGAGCTCGGCCGGGTGTGGAAGCGCCTGGTCGGAGGGGACTTCCCGGCGATGGCCGTGATCGGCGCCACCCGCCTGTGGGACGAGGCCGCGCTGGTCGAGATCGAGGGCATCGCGGTGGTGCGGTAGCCGGCGCGGCGCCCCGGCCACCCGGCCCGGGACAGCCGAAGGGCGCCCGTCCCACCGGTCTCCCGGCGGGGCGGGCGCCCCGGCGCCGACGTCCCCTGCGCAGCGGCTCAGTTCCGGCTGCGGGCCGCCCCCACCGGGTCCTTCTTGAACGCCCAGGTCATCTTGGGCTCCATCGCGAAGCGGAAGATCCGCTGCACCGGCGGTGTGCACAGCACCGTGACGACCGTGCCCGCGATCAGCGTGAGCAGCACCGCGCCCCAGGGCGTGTGCACCCACGGGTTGTCGTACCAGTTCCAAAAGCGCGAGCCCTTGGCGAGGAAGCCGTGCAGCAGGTAGCCGTAGAGGGTGCCCGCGCCCAGCGCCGTGCACCACATCGTGCGGCCCGGTACCCAGGCGAAGAAGCAGGCCACCAGCACCAGCGAGCAGCCGAACATCGCCAGCGTCATCACCGCGCCGCTCCACCAGGGCGCGGCGAGTTCCTGCGCGGCGTCACGGTGGTAGAACCACGCGGCGTTCATCCGCGGCGCCGCCCAGTACGCGAAGACCAGGGCGCCCGCGAAGACCGGTACGGCCGCGATCCGCGCCTTCTTGCGGCGTACGAGCTTGAAGTGCTCCGGTCGCAGCGCCAGCCCGATCACGAAGAAGGGCAGGAACTGCAGCGTCCGCTGGAGGTCCAGATCGTCGCCGATGTCCGGTGAGACGGACGCGAGTACGGCGATGGCCAGCGCGAGCGGGACCGGCCAGCGCACGATTTTCCACAGCGGAGTGGTCAGCCGCCAGATGAAGAGCGCGGCCAGGAACCACGTCAGATACCAGGGGTCGGTCAGGCTGATCGGGTAATGCGGATCGTCGTCCGCCCACCTCTTGAAGAGCGTATAGGCGACTTCGAAGAGGATGTACGGGACGGCGACTCCGGTGATCAGCCGCTGGAGCCGGTCCTTGCGCATATCGAAACTGCGCGAGAAATAGCCGGAGATGATGATGAACGCCGGCATATGGAACGCATAGACGGTGATGTAGAGCGCCGCTGCCGTGCGGCTGCCGTCCCGCAGCGGTTCCCAGGAGTGCCCCATCGCCACCAGCACGATGGCGAGGTACTTCGCATTGTCGAAGAACGCGTCGCGCTGCTTGGCGCCGGCGGCCGCGGTGTTCTTGGCCCGGGCCCGGCCACGGCCTTTGGCGTGGCTTCTGGGCTTGGCGTGCGAGGGGGCGGTCGCCGCCGGTGCCAGCGTCGTCGTCGCGGCACCGGAAGTCTGCGCCGGCGCGGGGGCGCCGGCCCGGCTCAGCGTGTCGTGCGGCATCTGCCGCGGCGGGGGGAGCGGCACCCGCCGTTCGCCGTACGCCGGATATTCGTTGTTCAAGGAGCCTCCCGGAAGGATCCCAGGGGAGGTGCTGGACGCTGGCCCGCGTCGGGCCGCATTTCGGAACCCAAAAGCCAAATCCTGCGTCTTAGTTCATTCACGGGGAGGGTGGCGGCGTCGAACATCCCAGGCACCATAGCCGCGCGGCGGGAATCCCGTAAATCCCGACCTGCCGCGGCCACACGCCGGGCGTCCGCTCTCCACAGCTCCTTCACTCAGTGCGCGCCGCGGTGCACTCTCCGCCGTCGCCCCGCCCCGCACGATCCGGGCAATCCCGCCCGATTCCCGGCCCTCGGAGCCTATTCGATGATTCCTTCGATACCCCGCGCCCGGACCGACCGCGCGTTCGTGTTCTTCGCCACGTCCCAGGCATAGACCTCCAACGGGCGGCCGTGCGGCCCGCGCAACCGGTGCACGGCCGCGAGCCAGCGCGAACTGAGCGCGGACATACGGGGGTTGATCTGGTCGGCGAAGCGCGCATAGCGCGCCAGTTTGGCCATATCCGGCGCCCCCAGAATTCCGGTGCGCACCTGCGGCGCGAGTTCGTGCACGGTCTTCACGCACGCCACGGAGAAACTCTGGACCACCAGCCGGCCGCGGACATGGCCGCGGTCGAGCCAGCCGCGCGCCCGCAGTTCCCGGACGATCTGCGCCCCGATTCCCGGATATCTCTCCGGGGCCTTGATCTCCAGCAGAAGACGCTGGTCGTTGTGGTCCAGGCGGCGCAGGAACGCGGCGAGCGTGGGCACCCGCTCCCCCGCGAACCGCTTGCCGAACCAGCTCCCGGCGTCCAGCCGCGCGATCTCGGCGGCGGTGAAGTCCCCCACCCGCCACGGCGCCCGCCCCGGAAACACCCTCGCGGCGTCGGTCGTGCGCCGCAGCGTGGTGTCGTGCAGGACGACCAGCCGGCCGTCCTTGGTGCGCTGCACATCGTTCTCGACCCATATGAGCCCGCGGCGGTGGGCGGCGTCCACGGCGGCCAGGGTGTTCTCCGGCGCGTAACGGGAGGCGCCGCGGTGCGCGATCACCAGCGTCGCCGCGGTACCGGGCCCGGCCCGTGCCGCGCGGGCCACCGCGACATCCGCGTAATCCTCCGGCCCCGACGCCATCGCGGACGACGAGACCGCCGCCGTCAGCAGATAGGCGACGCCGGCGGCGGGGATCCGCAGCGCTCTGCGCAGCATCCGGCAGCCTCCTGGTTGCCCGTCCACAGGCCGGCCGGGCGTTCTCCTCAAGATGCCTGCCGCCTCGCGGGCCCGCCACGCGAGCGGGCCATACGGGCGTGCGACGTCGCCAAGGTGCCGGATTTGCGGTAAGTAGTGTCCGATGCCCGCCACCGTCGCCCCCGGCCCGCGCCCCGTCCTCCGGCCCTTCCGCCCCGGGGACGGCCCCTCCCTGCTGGCGGCCTGGGCCCGCAGCGCCCCGGACGACCCGATCAGCGCCGCCCGTTTCCGCACGCTGGTCCTGCTCGATCCCAACTTCGACGCCGAGGGCCTGCGGGTGGCCGATCTCGGCGGCCAGGTGGTCGGTGCCGCCTACGCGGTGCGCCGCCGCACCCCGCTCACCGGCGGCGATCTGGAGCCGTCCGACGGCTGGCTCCTCTTCTTCTTCGTCGATCCCCCGCACCGCCGCGCGGGCCTGGGCCGCCGGCTGCTCACCGACGCCCTCGACTGGCTGCGCGGACACGGCCGTACCCGGATCGGCTTCGCCCCGTACACCCCCAACTATGTGCTCCCCGGCCTGGACCGGGCCGCCTACCCGGAGGCCGACCGGCTGCTGAGCGCCCTCGGGTTCCGGGTCCGCTACGAGGCCGCCGCGATGGACCGCAGCCTGATCGGCTACCGCGTGCCGGACGCGGTACGGCGGCACCAGCAGGCCCTGGAGGCAGCGGGGTTCGGCTTTCGCACCCCCTGCGACGACGATCTGGTGGACCTGGTCCCGCTGGCCGCCGAGGAGTTCACCCCCGACTGGGCACGGACGATCCGGCGGTGTCTGACCGGCGGCGCCCCTCTGGACCGCATCGTCATCGCCCGCGCTCCGGACGGGCGGCTGGCGGGCTGGGCCATGCACGGCGCCTACGACGGTATGACCGAGCGCTTCGGCCCGTTCGGCGTACGGCGGGAGCTGCGCGGCACCGGCCTCGGCAAGGTCCTGCTGCATCTCACGCTGGAGCGGATGCGGGCGCTCGGCGTCCACGGGGCGTGGTTCCTGTGGACGGGCGAGGCGAGCCCGGCGGGGCATCTGTACCGAGGGAGCGGGTTCACCACGACCCGGACGTTCGCGGTGCTGGAGTGGGAGGCCGGGTGAGGCGGCGTACGTTCACGGCGGGTGCCGCCGGCGGGGCCGGGGCCGCCCTGCTGGCCGCCGCGGGGTGCGAGGCGCCCGGGGACGCGGGGTACGGCGGCGAACGGGCCGGGCTCCCGGGCGCCCCGGTGACCCTGACGGTCCTGACGCACTATGCGAGCGAACCCCTCAGATCGGCGCTGGAGTCCGCGGTCGGCGCGTGGAACGCGACCCATCGACGGGTCGAAGTCCGCACCACCGCGGTCAAGTTCACCGATCTGCTGACGACGTACATGGTGCGGCAGGCCGCGGGCCAGGGCCCCGACATCCTCCATCCGTCCGGGCTGTGGACCGGGCAGCTGGTGCGGGCCGGTGTGCTGCGCCCGGCGCCGCGGGAGGCCGCGCGGCTGATCCGCCGGGACTTCTCCCCCGCGGCCGTGGCGGCGGCGTCGGCCAACGGCACGGTCTACGGCTATCCGACGGAGGTGCAGACCTACGCCCTCTACTACAACCGGCGGCTGCTGCGGGAAGCCGGCGTAGACCGGCCGCCGCGCACCTGGCGGGAGCTGGCGGACGCGGCGTACCGCACCGCCCGGCGGGACCGGCACGGCAACACCCTGGTGCAGGGGTTCGGGCTGTCGCGGGCCGACGATTCGACCGTCGTGGGGCAGACGCTCGCCCTGCTGGCCGCGGGCGGCGGCGCCTTCCTGACCACCGACGGCCGGCACACCGCCTTCGGCTCGGCGGTCGGCCGGGAGGTGCTCGACCTGGAGCGCCGGCTCATCGCGCGCGGCGCCGCGGACCCCGGCATCCCGCTCTTTCGGGCCTTCCCCTCCGGCCAGGTGGCGATGACGGTCAACGCGGGCTGGTGGACGGCGGGGCTGCGGGCGGCGATGGGCGACGGCTACCGCGATGTCGGGGTGGCGCCGGTACCGGGCCGGACGCCGGGTGACCGGGGCACGCTGGCGACCGGCTTCCTGCTGGGCGTGAACGCCCGGAGCCGGTATCCGCGCCAGGCATGGGAGTTCCTGCACTGGCTCAACGCCGCGCCGGTGCCGGCCGCGCGGCCGGCCGCCGCGGGACGGCCGCGGACCGCGGTGTCGCGGATGAGCGCGCTGCAGGTCTCGGTCGGTTCGATGACCGGCCGCGCGGACGATATGCGGGAGCTGCTGGGCGGCGAGGGCGGACAGGGCGGCCGGCACGGCTCCGGTGGCCGCGATCCGAACCTGGGCCCCTTCCTGGACGCGCTGCACTATGCCGTACCGCAGCCGAACGGCCCCCGCGCCCAGCGCACCACCGCGCTGCTGCGCAAGAACATCGAGGAGATCTGGACGGGCCGCGCCCCGGTCGACACCGCGCTCGCCACCCTCACCCGGCAGATCGATCAGGAACTCTCCCGGCCCTACTGAGCCCCTACGAGAGGTGGTGCCCCATGGCCCTGGCCGACGGCGGTCCCGTCCGGGCGGCCCGGCGGCGGCAGACCGCCCTGGCCTATCTGTTCCTGGCCCCGGCCCTGCTGTTCTTCGCGGTCTTCCTCGCCCTGCCGCTGCTGTTCGCCGTGCTGCTGGCGCAGTCGCGCTGGGCCGGCTTCGACCTCGGCGCGATCGACCCGGTCGGCATGGCCAACTTCACCGACCTCTTCGCCCGCGGCTCGACGTTCCTGACCCCCGTCCTGACCAACACGCTGCTCTACGCCCTGGGCACCGTGGCGATCGCGCTCTCCGGCGCGCTGCTGGTCTCGCACTGCATCAACCAGCTGCGCTTCCAGGGGTTCTGGCGCACCCTGTACTTCCTGCCCCTGGTGACGACCGTGGTCGCCGTCGGCAACGTGTGGAAGTACATGTACGAGCCGGGCGGCCTGGTCAACGGCCTGCTCAACGGCCTCGGTCTGGACTCCGTCGCCTTCCTCCAGAGCCCCGGCACGGCCCTGCCGTCCATCGTCGTGGTGCAGGCATGGGCGTCCGTCGGCACCGCGATCCTGATCCTCACCGCGGGCCTGAAGTCGATTCCGGAGGTCTACTACGAGGCCGCGGAGCTGGACGGCGCCGGCCGCCGCACGCTCTTCTGGCGCATCACCCTGCCGCTGCTGCGGCCGTCACTGCTCTTCGTCTGCCTGACCCAGTTCATCACCGGGCTGCAGTCGTTCGCGCTGATCAATGTGATGACGGGCGAGGGCGGGCCGGGCGATGCGACCAATGTCGCGGCTCTGGAGATGTATCAGCAGGCGTTCCGGTACGGCGACTGGGGCATCGCCGCCGCGGCCTCGTTCGTGCTGTTCCTGGTGGTTTCCGTGGTGACGGTGGTGCAGCTGTGGCTGTTCCGCCGGAAAGGCGGGGAATCGTGAACGGACGGAAAGGCGGGGAATCGTGAACGGATCCGGGCCGCCGGCCGGCCGCCGTCGCCACCGCCGCCCCTGGGCCTCCTACGCCGTGGTGGCCGTCGGGGCGGCCCTCACCGTCGTGCCGTTCCTCGACATGCTGCTGACCTCGTTCAAGGGCCCCGGCACCTACGGAAAGCTCCCCTACCGGTTCCTTCCCGAGGCGTTCGACCTCTCCAACTACCGTGCCGCGATCAGGCAGCTGGACCTGCCGCTGCTCTTTCGCAACAGCATCATCGCCACCGCCCTCATCACCGGCTCGACGCTGCTGACCTCGACACTCGCCGGCTACGCGCTCGCCAAACTCCGCTTCCCCGGCCGCGATCTGATCTTCCGCCTGGTGCTGTCGACGATGATGTTCCCGTCGTTCCTCTTCTTTATCCCGCACTTCCTGATCCTGGTGCACTGGCCCGGGGCCGGCGGCAACGATCTGCTCGGCCGCGGCGGCGCGGGCCTGACCGTCAGCCTCGCCGCGCTGGTCATCCCGTTCCTGGTGTCGGGCTTCGGGATCTTCCTGATGCGGCAGTTCATGCTCGCCGTCCCGGACGAGATGCTGGAGGCGGCCCGCATCGACGGCGCCGGCGAGTTCGCCGTCTGGTGGCGCATCGTCCTGCCGCAGACGAAACCGGTGGCCGTCACCCTCACCCTGCTCACCTTCGTCCACGCCTGGAACGAGTACATCTGGGCCCTGCTGATCTCCACCGCCAACCCGCGGCTGATGACCCTGCCGGTGGGAATCCAGATGCTGCAGAGCTACCTCGACCCCGACCGGATGGTCCCCGTCATGATGGCCGGGCTCGTCCTGAGCATCCTGCCGGTCCTGCTGCTCTTCGTGCTGCTGCAGAAGCACTACATCCGCGGGGTGATGCTCAGCGGCCTCAAGTGAGGGCGAACCTCCCAGGGATGCCGCTGCGACCGCGGTGGGCGGTGCCGCCCCGCAATGCGGCAGAATTCCGGCTCGTGACGATTCGACTGCTCATCGCCGACGACCAGGAGATGGTCCGCCGGGGAATGCGCCGCATCGTGGAGAGCCAGCCCGACATGCAAGTGGTCGGCGAGGCGGCGAACGGCGTGGACGCGGTGGAGCTGGGACGTGCGCTCGCCCCCGATGTGGCGCTGGTGGACATCCGGATGCCGGGGATGGACGGGCTGGAGGTCACCCGCAGGCTGGCCGACCCCGCCGCGGCCCACCCGGTGCGGATCGTCGTCGTGACCACCTTCGACCTCGACGAGTACGTCTACCCCGCGCTGCGCTTCGGCGCCTCGGGGTTCGTGCTCAAGCGCTCCGGTCCGGCGCTGCTGATCGAGGCGGTGCGGGCGGCGGTGGCCGGGGACAGCCTGATCAGCCCGTCGATCACGGTACGGCTGCTGCGCCATGTCACCGGCGCCGCGGACGGGCGGCGCCCCCGCCGCCGCGCCACGGTCCTGACCGAGCGGGAGCGGGAGATCGCCGGAAAGGTCGCCGAGGGAAAGACCAACGCCGATATCGCCCGCGAGCTGTTCATCTCCGCGGGCACGGTCAAGACCCATGTGGCCAGCATTCAGCGGAAGCTGGAGGTGCGTAACCGGGTCGGGATCGCGGTCCGGGCCTGGGAGCTGGGCTATGCGACGGGGCGGACCCCATGACGCCGGCGCCGCACGGAAGCGCCCTTGGCGTCGCCGTCATGACGGACCGGGTGCGGGGCGGGCGAGGGCGCCGTTGGTGGTCGGCGGTGGCCGCGGGCGGCATGCTCGCCCCGGCCGTCTTCGCGCCGCCGGGGGCCGGGGCCTGGCTGCCGGCGGTCCTGGCCGCGCTGGCGCTGGCCGTGGCGATCCGCGCCTGGCCGGCCGGCCGGATCTCCCTCGCACAGGCGGCGGGCGGCCTCGCGGTGCTCTCCCTCACCGCGGACTGTGCCGCCTTCGGGAAGCCCGGACCGGCCCTGCTCTGGCTCCCCTTCGAAGGGGCCGCACTGCTGGTCGTCCTGGAGCGGGTGGTACGCGAGGTGCCCGGCCCCCGAGTGGGCGTCGTCGGCGCCCTCACCGGCACCGCAGCGGTCCTGCTGCCGCTGCGCTTCACCCTGCACGCGCCGCAGACCGGCCTCAAGGAGTCGGTCTTCGCGGCGTCGCTGGCGTTCTTCCCGGTCGCCTGCGCGACGGGCGTCGGGCTCTATCTGCGGTCGCTGGACGGCCGCCGGGTGCATGCGGTGGCGTCGGCCCGGCGCGAGCAGCGTCTCGAAGTCGCCCGCGATCTGCATGACTTCGTCGCCCATGAGGTGACCGGCATCGTCCTGGAGGCGCAGGCGGCCCAGCTCGGCGAGGGCCCGTCGGCCGTCGGCGCCGAGGAGCAGCGCGCGCTGCTGCACCGCATCGAGCAGGCGGGTCTGCGGGCCCTGGAATCCATGGACCGGACGGTGACGGCGCTGCGCGGGGCGGGCGGCGCCGATCCGGGCGAGCCGCCGCCCACCCGCCCGCACGGCCTGGCCGATCTGCCCGAACTCGTCGCCCGTTTCGCCTCCATGACCGCCGCGGCGGTCGCGCTGTCCCTGGAGGACGAGGTGGCCGACGCCCTGTCGCCGGAGGCCGGGGACACCGCGTACCGCGTGGTGCTGGAGGCGCTGACCAACGTACGGCGCCATGCGCCACGGGCCGGCCGTATCGAGGTGTGCGCCGGCCTGACCGCCGACCGGTCCGTGGCGGTCTCGGTCGCCGACACCGGCGGTGCCCGGGGGTCGGCGCACGGCCTGGAGGCGGGCGGTCCGCCGCGCGGCGGCACCGGGCTGGCGGGGCTGACCGAGCGGGCCGGCGCGCTGGGCGGCACGCTGGAGGCCGGCCCGTACGGGCCGGGGTGGCGGGTGCGGTGCGTGCTGCCCGCGCCCGCTATCCGCTGACCGCGAAGCCGCCGGCGGCCGTGACAGGGGTGCGGATATCTACCGAACGGCAGATGTGCGGCTCTCCGGGGCCCGCGATCCTCGGGGGAGTTCAGCACCCCGTGCCCCTGGCTCCCCTGGAGGAAGCGATGTCGTCATCCGCCCTGCCGAAGCGCCCCGCCGCGCTCGCCGTCGCCGCGGCGGTGATCGCCCTCGGCCTCACCGGCTGCTCCGTGGAGGCCACGCAGGCGAAGCCCACATCGAAGAGCTTTCCCTACCACGGTACGTCGCTGAAGGTGAAGACCCACGAGGTCGCCACCGACCTGGTCGCCGCCGACCGCAAGGACATCAAGGTCACCCGCTGGTTCGACTCCGCCGCCGGCACCGTGCACCTGAAGTGGACCCTCAAGGGCGACACCCTCGACATCGACGCCGGATGCACCGGCCTCGCGCTGTGCGACGCCAGGTTCCGGGTCGAGGTGCCCAAGGGCGTCGCGGTGACCAAGGACGGCCACAAGACCCGGTTGGACGGCCGGAGCTGACCGGACGTCCATTCCGGCCCGCCTCCCGGGCCGGGGCGGCATCGCGCTTCAACCGGGCCGGCCCCGGACGTGTGTTGATCATGTAACAGCGGTCGATGAACCGCTGTTACATGATCGACAGATCCCCGAGAAGCGCCGCTCGTAGTTTCTGACCGCCGACCGATTCCCAGAGAACGGAACGAGAGTCATGAACAGCACGCTGCCCACGAACCGGCGCAGGAAGGCGGTCATGGGTGCCGCCCTGGCCGGAGTCGCCGCCCTCGGCATGTTCGCCACCGCCCACACGGCGCAGGCGGCGACCGGCGACCGGAGCGGTGCGCACACCGTGGGCATCGCCCGTACCGCCGGCACGCCCTACGTCGTCAACCACTACGGGGAGGAGAACGCGGACCGGGGCCGCGCCGAGCGCAGCCCCGCGCACCTGGTGCTCTCCGAGTTCACCTCGATCGGCAAGGTCAACTGGCAGCAGTGGGGCGCGAAGAAGGCCGTCGGCACCGGCAAGGTCACCGGCACCTGGTGCCTGGAGACCTGCCTGGACAAGCCGCTGAAGGCCACCGTCACGCTCTCGGACCCCAAGACCGTCGACGGCCGCAAGGTCTTCACCGCCTTCACCCTGAAGCTGTCCGGCAACCCCGGCGCGTACGACTCCGAGGACCTGCAGGGCAAGCGTCCGCTCGCCACCAGCTGACGCCCCGCCCGGCCCCCGACCCGCACCGCCGGTCGGGGGCCGAGTCGCTCCCACCGCCCTGGCCGCACCGCAGTTGACGCCCGCCGCACCCCCGCGACCGCGCGGCCGCCGGCACCGCATCCCCGCCGGTGCGCCGCGAACTCCTCTTCCAGGCGCCCGCTTTCCCCCTCCCCGGCTCGACAACATGGCGTACAGCGAAGTGGAACCCTTCAGACGACTACTGCTAGTGTTCGTACGGTCACAGTAGGCAATCAGCCTCTATGCACAGGTAACGAAGGGCCGAAGGTTCCATGCGCAAGCTTCAGAAGGTCGTGGTCGTCGCCGCAGCAGCAGCCGGCGGCCTCTCCGCCATCGGTGCCGGTGCCGGCACCGCATACGCCCACGGCAGCAACGGGCCGCGGGTGAACGACATCTTCCGTCCCTACCAGGAGTGCAGTCCGCAGACGGTGCTCGACAACAACCTCCCGATCGGCGTGCTCGCCGTCCCGCAGAACTTCGACACCAGCTGCGGCCAGTTCAACCACGCCTTCACCGGCTGACTTCGCCGGGGCAGCCGTACGCGACGCCGTCACGGGCTCTTCGGGGGACTCCCCCCGAAGAGCCCGTTTGCATGCGGCGGCACCGAACGGACCGCGCACGGTGCGGCACTGACGCACGAGCGGCCCGCCCCGCGCACCACACCCACTTCGCCCCCCGGCACCCCGATCCACCCAGGACGAGGAACAACTCCCGGACCGACGCCCGATATTCCGCCTTTCACACCCGGCGCGTCGCTGCGCAACGATGGGACATTTCGTATTAGTTTCCCGTAACTGTACGAAGTCGATCAATTGCTGATCGCATCCGTTCAATCTTCCGGAGAAGAAATGCGCAAGCTTCAGAAGGCAGCCGTCCTGGTCGCCGCCCTCGGCAGCCTGAGCCTCCTCGGCGCCGGTACCGCTCACGCCGACGGCGGCAAGGGCGGCGGGATCGACATCAAGCAGGGCAACTCCTGCCGGTCGCATGATCTGAACGTCGACGTGCTCGGCGAGGTCGGCGTCCTCAACGGCGTGCTGGGCAGCGCGATCAACGGCGAGGGCAACTCGGGCGCGCAGTCCACCCCGATCGGCTCGTCCCTGGGCTGCAACGACAGCGTCGGCAAGTAACGCGGGAGCGGGTCCCGGAATCCGGCGCCACCGGCCCGGAGCCGGGACCCTTTTCCCGGCTTCTTCAGGGCCCGGGAAGCGCGGATTCGCGCAGAACGGGCACCCGGGCCACAACCACAAAGGAACACAGCAATGTTCAGTCGGAAGAAGATCGCAGCCGTCTCGGTGCTCCTGGGCGGCCTCGCCGTCACCGGCATCTCCCAGGCATACGCCGAAGGGGCCCCGCTCAGCTGCACCCGCGACCTCACGGGCAACGTCTCCTGCGCCCAGAAGAACGCCGACCACACCAGCCAGGACGGCAAGTACACCGTCAAGCAGGCGCAGGACTGCCTGTCGTCAACGCCCGTGACGATGCCCGCAAACGGCCTGCTGAACACCGGTTCCACCCGGATCGGCCCCGCCATGACCTGCTCCAACACCGCGCCGGAGGACGGCGAATCGATGCCTCAGATCGGGGGCTGACCCCCACCGCGCCCTGGAGAAGACCGACAAAGGGGTTCCGGCACCGAGCCCGTGGCCCGGCGCCGGAACCCCTTCCGGTGACGTACGCGACCGCCCTGCGCTCAGAACGCGCTGTTGCTGCAGGTCATCTTGGCGCCGAGGTGGGACGACTGCGCACCCGGGCTGCCCTCGCCGTTGAGCGCGTTGCCCAGCGTGCCGTTGAGCGCCCCGACCGATCCCAGGACGTCGATGTTCATATCGTGCGACCGGCACGAGGCGCCCTGCTTGGCGTCGATGTCGTGGGCGCTCGACTCGCCGTGGGCGAAGGCGGTACCGGCGCTGAGGGCGCCGACGCTGCCGAGGACGGCACCCAGGACGGCGACCTTCTGAAGCTTGCGCATTTCTTCTCCGGAGATTGAGCGGATGCGATCCGCGAAGACCTACTACTGACAGTAACGAGAGCCCGACCGGAACCCGCACCGCTCGTGAGCGGTTCCGATCGGGACGCTGGCCTCAACCACCGTCTGCGGACTGCACTCCTGGTACGGGCCGAGGAGGTGGTTCTGCTCCCGAGGGACGCCCTACGGGAAGCGGGCTGGCGGTGGCGAGGGCCCCACGGCGGTGGCTCGCGCCGACCCCGCCAGACGTCGCACGGCGGCCGGACGCGGCCCCACCCCGCGTCGCTGTGCTCGGGGGGGGCGGGACCACGCCGGACCGTCCGCGAACGGTCAGGACATGCGGGGCAGATCGACCTGTCCCACCGGTGCCGCCGCGAGCCGCCCGAGCCCGAACGGGGAGACCTGCGGGACGTCCGGGGAGATCAGCGGGTTGATCAGCGGGTTGACCTGCGGGTTGACCTGGGGGTTGACCTGCGGGGCGGCGTGCGGGACGGACTGCGGGTGCACGACCTGCGGAACGTCGACCTGCGGGGCGACCTGCGGGGTGACCTGCGGCGCCGCCTGGGGGACCACCTGCGGGACGATCTGCGGCACCGACTGCTGCGCGGCGGGGGCCGGAGCGGCCTGCTGCGGAGCCGAGTGCTGCGGGGCGTCTTCCGTGACGGCGGCCTGCGAAGCACCGCGCGACGTGGCCGTCGCGGTGGCGTGGGTGTCGTGGTGCGGGGCGGACTGCTGCTGCGGGGCGGGGTCCGGAGCGGCCGGCTGGGGTGCGGGGGCCGGGGCGGCCGGCTGCGGCGCGGGCGCCGGGGCCGGAGCCGGGGGCGGGGCCTGCTGCGGGGCGGGAGCCGGGGCCGGAGCCGGGGCCGGAGCCGGGGGCGGAGCCGGGGGCGTGTACTGCTGCGGAGCAGGCGCGGGGGCCGGGGCCGGCGGGGCGTACTGCTGCGGAGCCGGAGCGGGGGCCGGGGCCGGCGGGGCGTACTGCTGCGGAGCCGGAGCCGGAGCGGGGGCCGGCGGGGCGTACTGCTGGGGGGCGGGAGCAGGGGCCGGGGCCGGCGGGGCGTACTGCTGCGGAGCCGGAGCCGGAGCCGCCTGCGGAGCGGGGGGCGGGGCGGCGCCGTTATACCCGACGGGAGCGTCGGCATGGCTGACGCCGGCACCGATGGCAGATAGACCGCCGGCCGCTGCGACGACGAGCAATGCCTGGTGAAGCTTGCGCATGGAACCCTCGGCCCTTCATTAACCTATACATGGAAATCTGATTACTTATTTCTGCCCTGCGGGCACCAGCGGTGGCGATTCCGGGTTCACGCCCTGCGCACCCCGATCCGGACCACGGTGGAAACTTTCCGCAGGTCGGCGACGGCACTCGCAGCGCTGCCCTCCCACGCTTCCTCGAAGCCGACGGCCCATCCCATCGCCTCCCCTCTGAAATGCGCGTCGGACAACACTTTCGGCGCGGCCGCCGCCGGCCACCCCGGCACCAGGGAGGAGCGTTTCCCGGCGGCGCCCCACAGGCCCATTCGCTGTTCTCTCCCAGGGGCAACGGCATTCCCCCGGGCCCGGTCACGGGAACCGGTGCGCGGTCACCCATTTGCCACTCCACGGAAATATGGCCGAACGTCAAAAAGGGCCCCGGCACCGGCCTTTCGGCCGGATACCGGGACCCGATTCGTGTGACTACACGACTTTCGGTGCTCAGAAGGCGCTGTTGTTGCAACCCATCGACGAGCCCATGGTGGTGGACTGCGCGCCCGGGCTGCCCTCGCCGTTGAGCGCGTTGCCCAGCAGGCCGTTGAGGATGCCGACCTCGCCGAGGACGTCGACGTTCAGGTCGTGCGACCGGCAGGAGCTGCCCTGCTTGATGTCGAACTTGCCACCCCTGCCCTGCCCGCCGTCGGCGTGGGCGGTGCCGGCGCCGAGGAGGCCGATGCTGCCGATAGCGGCGACCAGTACGGCGGCCTTCTGAAGCTTGCGCATTTTTTCTCTCCGGAAGATTGAACGGAAGCGATCAGTGACCGATCGACTTCTTACAGTTACGGAGGCTAATACGAAATGTCTGCATATAAGTTAGCGACGCGCCGATTGTACGATCGAGGGCTCGGAAGTCCCCCCGCTGACCTAGCAGTTCAGGGCCTCCGGCCGGCCCGGCGGCGGCCGCACGCACGCAAAAGGGCCCTCCGGGGGATTCCCCCGGAGGGCCCGTGCCCGGGCGACGCGCGCGGCGGGCCCGGCCGCCTCAGCGCGCGGAGGCGGAGGAGGAGGCGAAGGCGTTGGCCTGGGTGTTGTTCTGGGTGCAGGTGATGCCCCGGGTCTGCGGGTTGGCGAGCACACCGATCGGGAGGTCCGCGTCGAGCAGCGTCTGCGGACTGCACTCCTGGTACGGGCGGAAGAGGTTGTTCTGATCCCTCGGGGCCTGCGGCAGGACCTGCGAGACCTGCGGCGAGAGCTGCGGGTTGAGCTGCGGGTTGACCTGCGGGGAGACCTCCGGGGCCTGCTGCGGGGCGCTTTGCGGGGCAGCGGCCTGCTGCGGACCGGCATGCGAACCGGAAGCGTGCGAAGTGGCCTGCGAGGCGGTCCAGGCGGCGGCCTGGGGGGTGTCCTGCTGCGGGGCACCGGGTGGGGTGGCACCGCCGTACCCGGCGGGAGCGTCGGCGAAGCTGCCGCCGACGCCGACGGCGGACAGACCGCCGGCCGCTGCGACGACGAGCGCGACCTGGTGAAGCTTGCGCATGGAACCCTCGGCCCTTCATTACCTGTTACACGGAAAATCTGATGTCGTATGAAATGCGCGTCGGACAACACTGCCGGCGTGGTCGGCGCCGGCCACCCCGGTATCACATGGAAGCGATTTCCGGCTGCAGCCCACGGACCCATTCGCTGTTCTCCCAAGGGGCAACGGGAATTCCCCCGGCCCGGTCACGGGAACCGATACGCGGTCACCCGTTTGCCACCGTGCGGACATTGGACTCCCGGCCACGGCGTCTTCACAGTGGGCAGTGGTCTCGACATGGGCCCTCTTCGGGACGGCAACGGACCGGAGCGGCCCGCCAAGTCATATGAATATGGGGCCCGTTGACTGCTCCGGGCCCCATATTCACGCACAGTACGGCGACAGTTCGAAATGGCCTGTCACCGCCCGCGTTCAGCCCCGGGCGGCGGCGCGGCGGCCCCGGCGGTAGAGCAGAACGCCGCCGAGGAGCAGACCGGCACTGGCGGCGGCCGGAACCGCCAGGCTGACCTTCTCCGAACCGGTGTGCGCCAGCTCGGGGCGGGCGGCGGGCGCCGCGACCTCGTGGAGCGCGCGGTGCCCGGCCTCCTGCGCGGCGATCTGGTGCGCCGACGACGAACGGTGGCTGTGCGCCGAGGGCTTGGCCTGGCCGCCGCCCTGCTGCATGTGCTGCCTCGGCGCCTTGTGGTGGTGGTGCCGCGCGTGGGACGACGCCTCGATGTTGGCGCACTTGTTCCCGAAGGCGGGGTTGAGCAGGCCGACGATGTCGATCGTGTTGCCGCACACGTTGGTCGGGATGTGGATCGGCAGCTGAAGCAGGTTGCCGGACAGGATGCCGGGAGAGCCGACGGCGGTGCCCTGGGCACCCGTGTCGGCGACGGTCGTGCCCGCGCTGGCGAGCAGCAGGCCGCCAGTGGCAGCCGAAGCGGCAATGACCTTCTTGATCACGTGACTCCTCCTTGACAGTGCGGTCACAGCCGCGGACCGCACATCACTCAACGAGACAGAAGGAGGAAGGCTACGAATCCGGCATTTCGATCACTCATTCAGCTTGGTGCCTGCGCGCACGCTGCTGACGAGTGACACCAATTCGATTTTATGGAGAGGTGTTCTTCATGCGCGGCCGCCACCGGGCCCGACCGGGGGTGAGCGCCGCCTCGGCGGTCCGGCCGGCAGCACCCCCAACATGACAGCCGGACCGCCGCCCTGACCGTTGCTGACTCAGGCAGCCGAAGCCGCCCACCGGGAATTCCGGCGCACGTACCGACCCACCGGCCGCGCTCGGCCGGTCAACGCGGGTTGAGCAGCCCCAGCGGCAGCTGACCGAGCTGCAGTCCGCCGATGTTGGAGTTCGCCCTCGCGGGTTCGCCGAGGATGCCGATGACGCCCGGACCGGGCTCGGCGTGGGCGGGGAGGGACAGGGCCCCGGTGAGAGCGAAGGCTCCCACAAGGGTGACGAGTACACGGCGCATAGCGGCTCCTGCTTCACTTCGAGTGGTTGGCGTGCTGCTTGCACGGGGCACCCTTCCACCCGCGCGAGGCGGGCTCCGACTTCCACGCCAGGCGGTCACCTGATCGCACGCCTGCGAAAAACGCATGCGAGGTACGGGTTTCACACAAAGCGAGCCGACTAGGCCGGCGGAGTGGTTCGACCCGTTCGCCGCACCCGAACCCGTGAGTCCGCGCGCCGATTGCGGCCGGTCCGCGCCCTGGTCGGCGGCGTGAGCAGGGCGAATTACGAACCCTCGATCATACAATCCGGCGCGTCGTTACGCGACTTCAGGTTATTTCGTATTAGCCTCCACAACTGTACGAAATCGGTACATCACAGATGAATCCGCTCAACCTAACCGGAGTTGACATGCGTATGCTTCGCAAGGCCGCCGTTGTGGCCGCCGCCCTCGGCACCATCGGTATCCTCGGCGCCGGCACCGCCTATGCCGATGGTGGCAAGGAGGGTGGCGGCAGGATCGAGATCAAGCAGGGCAGCTCGTGCCGATCGCACGACACGAACGTCGACGTCCTCGGCGAGGTCGGCATCGCGAACGGCCTGGGAGGCAACCTGCTCGGCGGCGAGGGCGCCCCGGGTGCGCAGTCCACCACGATGGGTTCGTCCATGGGCTGCAACAACAGCGTCGGCAAGTAAGCAGGCCCTGACGGGAACCGGTCCCGGCGTCCGAGCAACGGCTCGGGCGCCGGGACCGCCTTGTGTCTGCCGGGAAGCCGGAAGCCGGTCAGTCGGTGCGCCGGATCTGCGGGAGGGAGGCGGCCGCGGCGAGGAAGAGCCAGGTGGTGACGATGAAGGGCCAGCTGAGGGTGCGTCCGCCGAACGGTGCGAAGTAGGCGTTCAAAGCGGCCGTCAGCACCGTCGTGACGGCCACCGCCAGCATCGTGTAGAGCGCGTTCGGCACTGTCCTGGCCAGGAACATACCGCCCATGGCGACGGCCACGAGGACCGCGTTGTAGCCGTAGACGCCCGCGGCGACCCCGGCCGGCGGTGCGCCCAGGCCCCAGGACAGGGCCACCGCCAGGGCACTGCCGACGACGGCGGCCAGCCCGTGGCGGATCCCGCCGACGAACAGCCCCACCAGCATGATCGCGCCGACGTACCAGTGCGCCGACAGGCCGACCTGGGAGATGTTGGCGAAGAACCCGTGCCACAGGTCGGTCCAGGTGTACTTGACGCCGGGCACCGCGGCGAGCGGCAGCGCCGCGGAACTGCCGCCGGGCCAGACCCGGGTGAAGGCGGGGGCCGCCGTCAGCACCACCCCGACGACCACGCAGAACGGCGCGGTCAGCACCGGCAGCCGCCAGGGCGCCACCATGGCGGTCAGCGCCGAGTGGGCCAGTACGCAGACGACGGCGCCGCCGATGGTCAGCGCGTACGTCGAGGGGTGGGGGCCCAGGAAGACGTACAGGGCGATGCCCGTCAGGCAGCCGCTGAAGCCCTGCGTCCCCAGGTCGATGGTGCGCCGCTCCACGCCCATGGCGTACGCGGCCGCCGTGGAGACCACGGCGCCCAGCAGTCCGAAGGTGCCCGCCTGCCAGTTGCCCACGAAGACCGCGAGCATGAACAGGACACCGGTCCAGACGTTCGTCAGCAGGCTGAGCTGGCCGAAGCTGCGGACCAGCTGGGTCGCCAGGCGCATCGGGCCGGGGCGGGCGGGAGCCTGCGCGGTGGTCTCGGGTGCGGCCGGTTTCCATGTGTCAGGGGTGATCACGGTGCCTCCTGGGCGGTCCGGGTGCGCTGCTGCCGTGTCCGCTGCGGAACGTGCGGCCGCAGCCGCTCGGGCCGCGGCGCGCCACCGCGTCCTGCCCTAGGGCAGGACACCTTGCGGCAGGGCATGTGTCGAGGGCGGGGCGGCGGCCGGGGCCGACGCGGCGGCGTGCGCAGGTTCTGGGGCTTGCGGCGCCGGCGAGGCACCGGGGTCGTCGGGCATCGGCTCGACCGCAGAAGTCAGTTCGTCCACCGGAGTCGGGGCGAGCTTCCACGGTCCGCCCTCTTCGCGCAGGGCGAGCACATGCCCGCTCCCCGTGTGCGCGCCCGCCCCCGAGAACCAGCGGGCGTCGCTCGGGTCCCACCAGCGGTCCCCGACCCGGAGCACCTCGTGGTAGACCACGGTCCGTCCGATCCACGCGTCGCTGACCTGCGCCTCGTTCCAGACGGCCCGCCAGTGTTCGGGGGCCATCGGCGGGGTCAGCACGGCGGCGCGGGCGCGGGTGTGCGGTACGGACTTCCGGGTCAGCAGCGCCGCCGCCACATCGGCGTGCACCCCGCAGTCGCCGATGAGGTCGCCGTGGTCCACCAGGTCGCACCAGTGCGTCGGCCACGGCACGGGCCCCCACCGAAACAGCCCGGGGACCGCGGCGAGCGCGGTCCCCGTATCCCCGAAGTGCGTGAGCTGGGCGAACACGCTGTGTCTGACCATCTGGCAGCACGCCTTGGCGTGACTGGCCACTTGGGACAGGCCGATCCGGTCGAACCGCTTCAGGTCTGCGATCAATCCGCTCATCACTGCCCCAGTTCCCGCGGCGCGCTCCCGCGCCCGAAGTCGTAGGCCATCGAGGTGTCGTAGCCGCCGCACATGCCGAACGCGAGGTGGTCGCCCTCCTGCACGTCGGTGAGGTCCAGCCGGACCGAGAGCACGTCGTGCTCCATACAGGAGCGGCCGAGGATCCAGCTCCATCCGGGCCGCAGCGGCACCCAGCGGGAGCCGTCGAACCGGGCCACGGGGTGCGGATGGAAGGGCGCCTCGGGCATATCGCCTTCGGCCGCGTCGACGACGATGTCGTAGCCGCGGTGCGACGCCCGGCGTGCCAGGACCTGTGTGACGACCGCGGCCGACGGCTGGGTGAGGAGCTTGCCCGGCTCCAGTACCAGCAGGGGGTCCCCCTCGCGTGCGGCGGCGGGCCCGTGCGCGAGCACGTACTCCAGCGAGGGGCGCAGATACGGCAGGTCGTCGACGTGCCACCCGCCGCCCAAGTCCAGTACGGACGGGGGCCGGCCGAGCTGGTCCGCCAGCGGATCGGCCGCACTGAGCGCCGCCACGCACTCGCGCTGCCAGCGCGGCGCGCCCAGGACGCTCTGGGCGAAGTGGAAATGCATCCCCCACCCGGCCCCGAGCCGCTCGGCGAGCGAGCCGAGCAGCTGGGACGTCTCCTCCATGGTGTCGCGCTCGTGCAACGGGACGCCGAACCGGCTGACGAGCCCGGCGGGCGCGACCCGGACCCCGACGACCTCGGCCTCCAGCTGGAAGCCGTCGTCCAACAGGGAGTGGAGTCTGCTCAGTTCGGCCACGGAGTCGGCGAAGAAGGCGAAGCAGCGCACCCGGTCGGTGGCGGGCCACCACTTCGCGGGCCCGTTGAGGATCGCCCGCTCCGGCGCCAGGCCGTGCCGCTCGGCCGCCTGGAGCTCGTCCAGGCTGATCGCCTCCGCGGCCATCCCCAGCCGTGCAGCCTCCCGCAGTACCGCGGGCTGGGGGCAGGTCTTCACGCTGTGCGCGAGGAGCACCCGGCCGACTCCCTCGACCTCCTCCCGCAGGGCCCGGACCCGCTCGGTGAACAGGGGCAGCAGGATCTGCCGGTAGGGAGTGGCCGCGTTCCCCGGCGGATCGAGCAGCTCCTCGAAGCCGTCGGTGCGCACGGCCGACGCCTCGCTGCGCGCGGCCGGCCCTCCCGTACGCCCGGCCGGACCTTCCCTGAGCCCCGCCGCTCCTCCCCCGCCCGTGTCCCGTTCGTCCGCGGACCCGGCCGGCGACTCGGTGGGCCGGGCCGCTCCCACCACGCCCGTGCGCTGCGCCATCTCCGCCGTTTCGGCCGCTCCCGCGCACTCGGCCGGTCCGCCGGCGTGTGCGGCGGGCGCGGTCAGGTTCGGGTGGCCGTCGATCGGCTCCTCGTCGCTGGTGGGCGGGACCAGGCACCGCTGGCCCAGTGACGGCATTCCGGAATGCCGCTTGTCGCCCGGCCGGGAGATCCCGCCCGCGACCCAGGCGATGGGCGTGATGCCCAGGTCCGGGTGCACCGGGATCTCCTCCACCACGCGGGTGAAGCCCGGTGTGAGCCGTCTGCCGCGATCGGCGGCCTCTCCCGTGACCAGGGCGGCGGGCAGGTTCGCGCCGCATACGGAGGCGCCGTGGATCCAGGCGGGCAGTCGCGGGTTGATCTCCATGAGCGTGAGCTCGCCGCTCCAGCTGCGGATCAGCTCCAGCTCGCCGCCGCCGCTCCACATCGCGTCGGCGAGCAGCTCCGCCAGCCGGCCGCGCATGGCCGGGTCCAGCTCGGCGACCTCGCCGGCCCAGGTCTTGCCCTCGGTCGTGACCATCGCCTTGGTGATGAAGACCGCGTCCAGCAGCCGGCCGTCCAGCGCCACGAACGCGATGCTGCACTCCTGGCCGGCCACATGGGCCTCCAGGTGCCAGTTGCCGCCCCATGTCCGCTGGACGACATCGCCCATGGCCAGCGCGGCCCCGGCGGTGTGGGCCCGGTACGCGTCGTAGTGCTGGCCCTTGACCCACACCCCGTACGGCGAACGGCGGATGAACCGGTCGACGGCCTGCCAGCTGGTGTCGGTCTCGTGCTCCGGGGCGCGCAGCCCGAGCCGCCGGGCCGCTTCGACGGGGGGCTTGCCCACCAGTTCCAGCGCGGTCTTCGGGGGTCCCAGGACCCGGTCATGGGAGCCCAGCTCCCGTGCCAGCAGCCGGACTTCGAGATCCAGGCAGGGAATGAGGACCGCGTCCTCGGGCTCCAGAAGGCGGTCCATCTGCTCGACCCAGGTGGCCAGGTGCGCCTCGCGCCACGCGGGGAGGCAGACCAGGTCGTCGAGGAGCCCCGAGTGCAGTCCCGAGCTCTCCCGCGAATAGTCCAGACCGACGATCCGGAGGTCGGGCCGGGCCAGGCGCAGCGAGCGGGCCACGCTCAGCCCCGGCGATGGGTTCGGGCCGCTGTGCATACCGCTGACGAAGACCGTGCCCACCTTCGTCGCGGGACCATGGGGGCCGTCCACGACCTCCGAGCACGTGGCGATCCCCGGCGATGCCCCGGGATTGGCGGCACCGCTGCTGGCGCCCGCTGACTCGTGTTTGTCCTCTTGAAGCCCCATGCCGACATCATCAGCAGAGGTCTGTGTGCCCGCACCCGGTGACGGCCGCGAGGGTGAGAGGCCCCCGCCGGCCGCCGGGGCCGCGGCCGCGCATCAGGGCCGCCGCGGCCGCCCTCCCCCTGCCATCGGGAGGAATCCCCGCCGCCTCGACCGGTGTTCGGCAGGACGCCGGGCCGCCCTCGCTCCGCGGGGAGCGAGGGCGGCCCGGCCGGTGATACGGAGGTCGCGGAAGGGGGAAGGGCGGACGGGCGGTCACCCGCTTGCCGGTGCACGACCGGCCCGCCGGGCAACCGTGGAACCCAGCCCGGGATCACCCCGGCCCGGTCGACCGCCCCACCACCCGACCCTCAGAAACCGAGGTGGGGCAGCTTGAAGTTCCTGGGCCCCGGCACCCGGTTGGAGCAGTCCACTTCCGGGCCGACGTCCGTGCCGCCGTTGTTCAGCAGGCCGTTCTCGGGCCACACCACGTGCTGCCGGGCGCTCGACGAGCAGCTCTTGCGCTGCTGGATGACGCGCCTGCCGTCCTTGGTGGTGTAGATGTCCTGGCGCTTTTCGACGCAGGTGGCGTGGCCCTCGGCGGTGTGCTCGCAGCCGCCCGTGGCGGTTTCGGCGTACGCCTGGGTGATGCCGGCGCCGGTGATGGCGAGGCCGCCCAGAAGTGCCGAGACGACTGCGATCTTCTTCCCACTGAACATGTACCGCGTTCCTTTGTGATCGATGCCCGGGCGCCCTGCGCCGTGAACCGGCCGCGCCAGGACCTTGGGGGACGGAAAAAGGGCCCCGGCGCCGAGCGCGTGGCTCGGGCACCGGGGCCCTTCTCCTTACTTACCGATGGCGTTGTTGTTGCAACCCATGCTCGAACCCTGCTTGGTGTGCTGCCCGCCCGGGTCACCCTCGCCGTTGAGGGCGTTGCCCAGGGCGCCGTTCAGCACTCCGACCTGGCCGAGGATGTCGACGTTCAGGTCGTGCGACCGGCACGAGGTCATCTGCTTCAGGTCGATGTGCTTGTCGCCGCCCTTGTCCTTGTCCTTGGGGTACGACGCCTGCGGCTCCGGCTGGGGAGCGGCCTGCGGCGCGGGGGCCTGCGGAGCAACAGCCTGCGGGGCCGGCTGCGGGGCCGGCTGCGGGGCGGCCTGCGGCGCGGGCGCCTGGGGAGCCGGCTGCGGGGCGACCTGCGGCGCCGGGGCCTGGGGCTGGGGGGCCGGCTGCGGAGCGGCCTGCGGGGCAGGGGCCTGCGGAGTGACAGCCTGCGGAGCGGCCTGGCCGCCGTAGCCGCCGTAGCCGCCGTGCGGGGAGCCACCCTGCGCAGTGGCACCCGCCGCGGACTGCGAAACGGCCCAGGCGGTGACCTGCGGGCCGCCGTCGGCGAAGCTGACGCCCGCGCCGAAGGTGGACAGAGCGCCGACCGCGGCGACGACAATCGCGACTTGCTGAAGTTTGCGCATGGAACCCTTGATCCTTCTAACATGTAGATGGAGACCTGACTTGACTACTTATCGAGAGTATGCGCACACCGAGAGTAGTCATTCTGGTATTTCACCTCACCATGCACCCCGTGTCGGACCACGGAGGAAGCCTCCAACAGGCCCGCGTCGACACTTCCGACGCGACCCTCAAGCACCCTTCGAGGCCGACGGCGAAGCCCCTCGCCGCCCCTTCGGCGTACGCCGAAAAGCGCCCCATGAGCGTCCCTAAGCAAGCCTTCTGACCTCGATAAATCCCGTCGCGAACCCGTATGGCACTCCCTCGGACGTCGATGGCGGCACCGCCGCCGCGGCTACGTTCGCCGCCCTCTCGGGGAGGGCAACGAGACCTACCCCCGCCCCGGTCACGGGAGCCGGCACACGGTCACCCGTTTGCCCAGTGGCGGGATGGCGAAAGGTGTGTTGGGGGTGCGGGCGCAAGGGTGACGGAGACCGGCCGCCCCACGACTTCACGATCACCCCTGCAAATCCCCACCCCGCCCGCCACACCTCCGAAGCCCGGACCCGCCATGGCCCGCCCGCAGCTGTGGCTGTCGTGCGCCATCACCGCGTTCGGCTTCGGCTTCGCCTCGGTCGCACGGGTCGGCGCCGCTCTGGGCGCGATCGGATTCCTCGCTGCGCTCTGGGGGGGCCGCCTGGAGAACCGCACCCGCCGCAACGAACGCGCGACCTCCGGCCGGCAGAGCCCCCACCACCAAACGGCCACCGCGGACACCTGACCAGGTCGGCGGCCCCGCAATCGAAGCGGCACCGGCACCCGCTCACACAGCGAACTCCCAGCGACCGGCCACCAGCTACTTGACCAACCACAGCACAAACAAGACGGCCGTCACCAGCAGCACGGCCCCCTCGATCCAGTCCGACCAGGTGAACTGGCTCTTCTTCTTGGTGCGCCCTTGATTCCCGGTCATATCCCCATCCCCCTTGTGTTGATCGCGCTCCAGATCTACACCATCCCCATAGCAACCGCGTACGAGCCCCTCCCCCGAACACAGCGGCACCGGGTCACCTATCGACGTAACTCCCTTACACCGGCGGGCCATTCGAGGTTCTGGCGCCTCGGGGATACACGGGGCGTGAGCTCTCCTCACTGGCCGGCTCCCCCTCGAAAGCCAGCAGAGCCCGCCCGGTGACCTGTATGACGGCATCCCACTCGTCCTGGGTCAGGTCCGGGAACTCCGCCACCACACAGCCAGGGACAGGACAGCCATCGGCACTCAACACCACCCGAGCGAAGGCGACCGCCGAGCGGCCGACGCACAAGCGCGCCGCTCGCTGTCGCTTCCCCCTGCGCAGCACCGCGATGCGCTGAGCGGCGTCCTTGTTGTCGGGGGTCTCCGACGCGAAGTCCAGGAGCGAGGTCCGCAAGCGGGCGGTGAGTTGGTCCTCGGGCAGGTCCGCGCGTTCGGAGATGGCAGCCAGCGCCTGGCAGAACCGCTCCCTCGCTCCCGCCGGGGCCGGTCCCGCGCTGCACCCCGGACGCCGTCCGGCAGCATCGAGCACAGGGTCGGGGAGGCGCTCGGGTTCGGACTCCACAGACACGGCGGGACCCGGGCTACCCCCAGCCCCCGCAGCAGCTCCAACAGCCGCCCCAGCCTCGCCAGTAGCCGACGCCCGTGACCGGCGGCGCGGCCTCAGTCCTTGCCGCGCACTCGCTCGTACAGCATGGTCAACCGCTCCCGGGTGGCCTCGTCAGACGGTGTGTACGTCACCAGCTGCGGTCCGATGCGCGGGCCCAGCCACAGCCGGGTGTAGTCGAAGGTCATCAGGCCCAGGTCGGTGGTGAGGAACTTGGTGGGGGGCTGGTCCGGCTGCAGCACCTCGTGCCGGTCCCACACCTCGCAGAACTCCGGCGACTCCCGCTGCAACCGCGCCACCAGGCCCTTCCACAGCGGGTCGGTCATGTGCTCGACCATCGCCGCGCGGTACTTCGCCACCACCTTGGTCGCCGTCTCCTGGTCGACCATGCCCTTGCGCCAGGCAGGGTAGAGGAAGCTCAGCACCAGGAAGTTACGGTCCTCCAGCGGGACTTGGTCGAATTCGATGACGAGACTGCCGTACGTGCGGTTGTACGCCAGCACGTCGAGGCGGCTGTTGATCACCGCGGCCGGATAGGGTTCGAGCTGGCGCAGCATCGTCTCGATCGCGGGCGAAAGCGCCGGACACTGCGGGTCGGCCTGCGGATCGGCCACACCGGCGAGCGCGAACAGATGGGTGCGCTCGGCCGAGTCGAGGAGCAGCGCCCTGGCGATCGAGTCGGCGACCTGTCCGGAGACCTGGATGTCCCGGGCCTGTTCGAGCCAGGTGTACCAGGTGACCCCGACCACGGCGAGCTGGGCGACCTCCTCGCGGCGCAGCCCCGGTGTGCGGCGCCTGCGGCCCGGCGGCAGGCCCACCTGATCCGGGGTGATGCGCTCGCGACGGCTTCGCAGGAAGGACGCCAACTCCGCCCTGCGAACGGCGAGTTCAGGCGATTCGACCTCGGCACCCGGCCCGTTCCCGCTGGTCCGAGGGCCGCGCGCAGCGGCCTGGGACACGCTCACCGGACTGTGCGCCATAGTCGTCATACTGCCAGGGTGCCGTATGCCTCAGCCCGTTACCAGGTACTTCTTATACCGGGATAAAGACACTCTGGAGCCACTCTGGTACCAGGCTAACGAGGCGGGGATCGTAGACGCCGTGAGTGAATCGACTGCGTCGCCCCGTCCTCCCGCCTCCCTTCCCACTGCCCCTCTCCGTCCACGTGAACACACCTCCGCAGCGCCCGAGTTAAGCCCGCTCGGGCTGTTCACCGTGCTGCTGGGCGCCGCGCTGCCGGTCATCGACTTCTTCATCGTCAACGTCGCCCTGCCCCCCATCGACCAGGATCTCCAGGCGGGCCCCGCCCTGCTCGAACTCGTCGTCGCGGGCTATGGCGTCGCGTACGCCGTACTCCTCGTCCTGGGCGGCCGCCTCGGCGACACGGTCGGACGCCGCCGGCTCTTCCTGACCGGCATAGCCGCCTTCGGCCTCACCTCGCTCGCTTGCGGTCTGGCTCCCGACGCCTGGACGCTGGTCGGGGCCCGGGTCGCCCAGGGCGCCGCGGCCGCGCTGATGCTGCCGCAGGTGCTCGCCACCATCCAGTCCACCACCCAAGGTCCGCGCAAGGCACGGGCGATGGGCCTTTACGGTGCCATGACCGGGCTCTCCATGGTGGCCGGGCAGATCCTCGGCGGTGTACTCGTCGCGGCCGACATCGCGGGCACGAGCTGGCGTGCAGTGTTCCTGGTGAACGTGCCGGTCGCCCTGCTCGGTCTGATCCTCGCGGCGCGCTCCGTCCCGGAGACGCGCAGCGCACAGCCCGCGTCGGTGGACGTACCGGGCACGCTGCTGCTCGCCGCCTCCCTGATCACCCTGCTGCTGCCGCTGACCGAGGGCCGGGCGTCGGGCTGGCCGGTGTGGACCTGGGTCATGCTGGCGCTGTTCCCGGTCTCCGTGGCCGCCTTCTGCCGGGTCGAGCTGCGCGCCGACCGGGCGGGCCGGACTCCGCTGGTACCGCCGAGCCTGTTCCAATCGGTAGCGCTGCGCCGGGGACTTGCGCTGATCCTGCCGCTCATGCTCGGCTTCAGCGGCTTTATGTTCGTATTCGCCGTGGCGTTGCAGCAGGGGCTGCGGATGGGGCCCGTCGAGGCGGGGCTCGCCCTGTCGCCGATGGCGGTGCTGTTCTTCTGCGGCTCCCTCGCGGGACCGCGGCTGACCGCACGGTTCGGCAGCCGGGTCGTGTCGGCCGGCGGGCTGATCCAGGCGGTGGGAGTCGCGCTGATCGCGGGGGCGGTCTGGCGGAACTGGCCGGGGCTCGGCATCGCGGACCTGGCCCCCGGGGTCGCGCTCGCCGGACTCGGCACGTCACTGCAACAGCCGACGATCTTCCGCATCGTGCTCTCGGATGTGCCCGCGCACCGGGCCGGCGTGGGCAGCGGCGTCATGATCACCACCCTGCAGTCGTCCGTGGCGCTCGGGGTGGCGACGCTCGGCTCGCTCTTCCTCGCGCTGCTGCCCGGCTCGGGGATGCGGGACGCCCTGCTGATCACGCTGCTCGTCCAGCTGGGCACGGTCGCGCTGACGGTGCTGCTGAGCCTGCGACTGCCGCGCAGGGCGGTCTGAGGGTGCCGGGCCCGCAGACGGGCGGACAGGGTGAAGGCCCGCAACTCCCCGAGGAGTTACGGGCCTTCACCTCTTGCGCCCTGCCTTCCGCTAGGACGCCATGTCTCGCTCTACGACGCCTTGCCTTGCTCTACGACGCCTTGTCTTCCTCTACGACGCCTTGTCTTCCTCTACGACGCCTTGTCTTCCTCGTCGGCCTTCTGCTTGCCGAGCGCGCGCTCGCGCATCTTGGCCGCCAGGTCCTGCTTGCGGTCGTCGGCCGCCTTACGGTCTGCCGTGCGTACGGCGCCGGGGCCCAGCTGGTCGGCGCGGGACGCTTTCTTGCGCTGCCCGCCCACGCCGAGGAGGTTGTTGCGGCTCTTGGTCATGGCTCGGACGATACAGCGCCCCCAAGGAGCAGCCATGCGCACCCGCACCCTCAGCCCCCAAGGCCCCCAGGTCTCCGCGCTCGGCCTCGGCTGCAGGGGCATGTCCGCCCTGTACGGCGACGCCGACCGTGCCGAGTCCATCGCCACGATCCACGCCGCCCTCGAAGCGGGGATCACCCTGCTGGACACCGGCGACTTCTTCTACGGCATGGGCCACAACGAATTGCTGATCAACGAGGTGCTGCGCACCGCCACCGGCGCGGCCCGCGAACAGGCGCTCACCAACGTCGCGTTCGGCGCCTTGCGCACCGTCGAGGGCGGCTTCACCGGGTATGACGGACGGCCGAACGCCGTCAAGAACTTCGCCGCGTCCTCACTGCAGCGCCTGGGCACTGCCCGCCACCTCCTACCCGTCCGCCACAAACGTTCCAACGCGCGTGTCGTCACACGCAAGATGTCCGACTTCGGCGTCGAGCGCGCCAAGCGCCGGCTCTGGCCCCAACCGTCCCGAGGCCGCGCCGAAGCCGTCAGCATCGCCCCGCACTACCGCATCGCTCCCATCAATCCACCGACCAAGGCCCCGCAGAACCAAAAGCCTTAAGTCACTGGTATTCCTGGCTTACCAAGCCGGGGGCCGCCGCCGACATCTTGTCCTGCGCTGTGGCTCGGCCCCGTCTCAGCGGAGCGCCGGGACGACCTCCTCCACCAGGTAGCGGCGGGCCTTGGCCATTTCCGCCTCGTCGGCTCCCGGTGAACCGTGGATGAGGATGATGCGGTCGAGGCCGCAGGCGAAGAGCGCCTCCAGCCGGGCCACGCAGTCCTTTGGTGGGCCGACCACGGCGTAGCTGTCGATGAAGTTGTCGGTGAGCACCGACGCCTGGGCGGTGCCCGCTTGGGTGTGTTTGGTCATGTCATAGGAGTCGCGGATGTCGCGGAGGACCTTTTTGTTGTCGTCGGAGAGCGGCCCGGTGGTCTCTCCGTGCAGCACGGCGTAGCGGGACATGACAGTGACGAAGCCCGACACCAGATCGCGGGCGGTGTGGATGTCGGGGTGAGCGGCGATGTTCACGAAGCACCCAAGGGACATCTCATCAGGGTCGAGGCCGGCTTGGCGGCGAGCGGCGCGCGCCGTGTCCACGGCCCATCGGATGCGCTCCTCCTCGCCGCCGACGGTGAAGGTGATCCGGTCGCCGAGGCGAGCCGCCAAGTCGATCACCTTGGGGCCGGTGGCGGCGACGTCGACAGGCACCTTGGGCTCGGGGCGGGGCAGCCATTGCAGCCGGCTCTCCGGCGGCGCCGTCCCCAGGGCCAGTGATTTCGACGAGCGCATGCCTTCTGCCGGGCGGTCCATCTCGACACCATCCCCGCGCAGGTAACCCTGGACCCGGGTCAGGTAGCGCTCGAACATACCGAGCGGTACGGGGGCAAGGCCGAGGAACGCGAGAGCCGAGTTGCCTCGGCCGATGCCGAGCACGGCCCGGCCGCCCGATTCGGCCTGGATGCTGGCGATGGCGCCGGCGGCCACGGCGGGATGGCGGGTGTAGGGGTTGGTGACGCCGGTGCCGAGCTGGATGCGATCGGTGACGTGAGCGGCGATGGCCATGGCCACATAGGGATCGCCGCCAATGCCCTGACTGTCGGGAAAGACGATGCCGTCGAACCCCTCCGCCTCAGCTCGTTCCGCGGCCCCGGCGCTCTGCGTCGGGTGGGCAGCACCCAGGGTCCATAGCTCTTTGGTGGGCATTGATCGTCCTTCGGTCAGCGCCATCGTTGATGTCGGTCGTCATGTCGAACAACCGGGCAGGTGCGAATCCGAGCGTGGGCTCGGAGCTGAACAGGGTGCCGCGGTGACCGGTGTGGGACCGGGCCTCGTACGCCGGACCGGCCAGTCGTTGGCGTGCCCGGCGCCGGACAGCGGCCGGACAAAGACGCTGAACTCCTTGACCCGGCCGTCGTTCCCGAAGTGCAGCTGATCGATCCCGTGGATCTCCTCGCCGCCCACGGCGCCGCGGAAGACCAGCACCTCCGAGGGAGCCTCGGTGCCATCGGCGCTCGTCGCAGCGGCGCCGGTGTACTGGGCGACGTAACGGAAGTCCTCGAAGGTGCGCATCAGGACGCCGAAGAGGCCGAGGATCGCCTGCTTGTCCTCAAGGGGCTTGGACTTCGCGAGGCTGTAGAGGCGCATGTCGTCGGAGAACAGGTCGTCCAGGGCCGCGAGGTCGCTCTGTTCGACGGCGGCTCGGAAACGCTCGGCGGTGGTCTTGTTGCTGGACGCCGCTCACCAGCAGCTACGGGCACCGATCAGGCTGATCTGGGGCCCCAAAAGGTGTCCAGCGGCCGGTCGTCGTTCTGTGGACGGTGGTCGCGTCGCTCAACGACGCCAGGCCGACACGACTGCCACGGCCTGGTCGATGTTGAGGCGCGGGTCGCAGAGGGTGGTGTAGCCCAGTGGGTCGAGGAGGTCATCGAGATACGACTCGTCCGCCACACATTCACGGACGTTCTCCGGCGTGGCTTCCAGGTGCAGCCCCCCTGCGACCACGTGCTCTGCGGCGACCACCTCTTGGAAGAGCTCCACTTCGCGCGTGACGCTGGTCAGCAGGCGGGTCTTGCGGCCCAAGGGGCCGCGCTGAGTGTTGCCGTGCATCGGATCGCACAGCCAGATGACCGGATGCCCCGCGTCGCGGACAGCGGCCATCAACGCCGGCAGCAACTCCGCGACCCGATCCGCGCCCATCCGGGAGATGAGCGTCAGTCGGCCGGGCGTACGAGCCGGGTCCAGGACCGAGCAGAGCTGAGTCAGCTCGGCGGGTGTCATCGTCGGACCGACCTTGCAGGCCACCGGATTCTCGACCCGGGCCAGCAGCTGCACATGTGCACCGTCCAACTGGCGGGTGCGGTCCCCGATCCACGGCCAGTGCGTCGAGGACAGCAGCAAACCGCGCTGACCACGACGCAGCAACGGCAGCTCGTAGTCCAGCACGAGGGCCTCGTGACTCGTCCACACAGGTGCCGCGGCCGGCAGACCCCAGGCACCGCCGAGTCGGCGCAGGAATTCCGTTCCGGCATGAGCGGCCCGGTAGCCGGCGAGCAGGCGCGCCGGATCCGGCTGGCGCAGCTGCGGATCGGGCTGCGGATCGTTGACCAAGTGGCCGCGGAACACCGGCAGTTCGAGCTCTCCGTGCCGCTCCAGGTCGGCGGAGCGGGGCTTGGCGAACTGACCCGCGATCCGACCCACCCGCACCACGGACAGGCCGGTTCGGGCTTGCATCGCCCCGGCCAGCGCGTCGAGCATGCCGGCCTTGCGGCCGAGCACCTCGGGAACGCAATCCGCGGGGTCCTCGGCGCAGTCGCCCGCCTGCAGGATCTGTAGTCCGCCGGCCGCGACCTCGGCGAGGAGCAGCCGCAGATGGCGTACCTCGTCCCAGGTCACCAGGCCGGGCAAGTCACTGAGCGCGCTGCTGAACCGTTCAGCCAGACCGTGGTCCTTCCACCGCGGTTGCTGCTCGGCCGGCAGAGTGCGAAGCACTTTGCCCTCGCGCTCCGGATCCGAAGTGAAATCGGTCTCAACTATCGGTGTGAGAGTGAGAGGCGTGGTCACGAGTTTGATCCCCCGAATTGGAAGCTCGTCGCTCCGAAGTTGCAGACATTCCACCGACGGCCAACCGGCACCTAGCCAGTTCCGGAAGGCGAAGGCGGACAACTACTCAGGCGAGTAGGAGGTCGTGCACTGGATCGATTGGCACGGTCGTACCGTGCGCCGATCACCCGCTTCGAGGGGATCAGCGTGATCGATCCGGCATTTTCAATCGTAGGCGTTTCCGGACATCTTGCGCTTGAAGTCATCGCTGTGCTGGACGTACTCGGCGATCGTTCCGTCCGGACTCATGGCGCGCAAGTTGCGCCCTGAAGGAACCACCTTGAGATCGTCGATGATCTTGACCCCAGTCCGGATGAAGTATGCGCGCACGGCGTCCAGGTCATCCACCAAACAGGTCAACTTGGTAGCCTCGAACCGCTCGGTGTCAGCCTTGTCTCCCGCGAGCAGGAGAACACTTCCGATCCCTACGATATCGAGCCTGAACTCCTCGTAATAAAATTCATGGTGCGGACGGTCCACTCCTTGGAGCGCCATGTAGAACTTTTTACATGCTTCGAGTTCCGTCTTTCGAAGGTATATCCTGTAAAAAGATTTGACGATCTTCACGGCTACTCCCGACTCAAGCTATTGCTTGTTTCTTGTGTGGTATTTACCGTCCTGACTGAGCACCGGTTCAGGGTGGAACGGAACCGGACGTCACGGTGTCGTGCGAACAGGCGGGCGACGGATGCACCTGGCACGCGGAATCCGCTCACGCTCCAGGAAAGGACGCGACCGGGTCACCGCACCGCGGACGAGGCGGTGACTGAACCAACGGCAGTGCCGCGCGGTTGTGGGCCGGCGACCGGCTGACGTCGAAGGTCATACCGAGTTGGCGGCCCACGGCCACACATAGGCCGAGGGCCGCGGTGCGGGCCAGGCCCTGGTGATCGTTCTGGCTGACGCACGCCGAAGCCGCGTTCTTGTTCCGTAGGCGCAGGTACCACGGGAACAACGCTCCCCGTGCACGCTCAGTCAGCATCGCCCGCACATGCACGATCGTCCCCGCCTCGGGCAACGCGTCTGTCAGCGACGGGAGACACCCCGCGTGCAAGACAACGTAACGATCTCCGTCTTTCCCTACCGCCGCTCCGTCAGGAAGTGGAGCGCCTTACCGTTGATGGTAATGGTCATGTACATTCCCGAACCTTCCTCGGCCGCTCCACGCGACACGAGGTACGGCATGTGCCACTGGTACTGCACGAGGGTTCCCTTGGCCGGAAGGAAGTCCGACCCGTCGAACCGCGAGACATCGCCGTAGTTGTTGACGCCGAATCGACGGGGGTGCGTGCCTATCCACGGAAACACCTCCGCGCCGGCTCGTGCGAAGTCCTCCGGTGTCTCCAACTGCGCGACGTTCTTCTCCGCTTCGACCGCCAGCTCCTTGTAGTAGTCGCGAATCTGAATACCATCGCTCCGATCGACCACCTCGCGCGGAACGAACAGGAACACGAGATGGTTTCCGAAGGGAAGGCTTGCGGCGTACGAGGCGTTCTTCATCACGAGAAGGTTCTCGCTGGACCTCTTCTGGAACTCCGCCTTGACCGTGTCGAGAAATGAACCGAGCTTCACGGCCGGCTCGACGGTCTCTCGAACCGTCCAGGGCATGATGCGCACCGTTTCGTCCTCATCGACGGACGGCTTCTTCGCGGGGAGGTACTGGTCCAGGTCAGCGGTCTGCAGTTGAAGATCCGCAATCGCCTCCGCAATGCGGAACCGGTCTTCGCCCGCCTTCATGGTGCTCATCAACGCCTGGTGGAATTGGAAGCACCTGAAGCCGTCCTGCATCGACATGGGGAAGGCTGTGAAGATCCCCTGGATGTTGGGATTCGACTTGTACGTGACGGACATCAACAGGAAGCCGTCGTGGTAATTGGGGTACTCGTCGAGCACGATCCCCTGGAAGGATTCGATCGGGAATTCTTCCGGACTTTCGAACTCCCGCTCGATCAAATGACACTTCGAAAAGAGCGGGTTCTCGTCGAAGAAGTTACCGACTGCGTCTCGAAAATCGTCGAGCGAAAAAGGCTGCTCGACGCTGTACGTCGAAAGCGCCGGGTAGAACTGCGCCACATTAAGGGGGCGCGGGAAAGCCATCAGGTTCAGACGGATTATTTTGTCAACCATCGACAAAGGCATGCCTAATCACTCCGATAGACGAGTACGAGAAGTGCTGGGAGACGTTTCGGTCGGGGGTCAGGCAAAGTCGCGACAAAAGGTCCGAGTCGATGGCATCGCCGAACGCCCTTCTAGGCCGACCGGCGGGGAACTGTACTGCCGTCGGTTCAATCAGCAGCAGGTCCGCGGTGCGGTGACCCGGCCGCGTCCTCCCCTGGAGCGTGAGCGGATTCCGCGCGCCAGGTGCACCCGTCGCCCGCCTGTTCGCACGACACCGTAACGTCCGGTTCCACGTAGCGGGCGGCGATGGCGGTGTGGAGTTTCTGGCAGTACCCGCACGGTGACTTGAACGTCAGGACGACGCCGGCGCGGGCAGCCTTTTTGCGGTACCGGAGGATCCCGCAGTCGGCGTTACGCAGAACGGTGCCCGAGGGCTGCGGCTCGGTCGACACTTCCGAGTCGTACAGCAAGAGCTGACGTTGCATCCGGGTCATGAAGTGATCGGTGGCCGATACCCCGTCGGGCCGTTGCGCTCGCAGCAGGTCCGCGGTGATGCGGGAGTTCGCCTCGATCCATCCGGCCAGGCCCTCTTCGCCGTGCTCTCCCAGGACGAACTCTTCCGCGGCCGCCTGGGCCTCGAAGTACCGCTGGCGCCACAGGTCGACCTTCTCCGCCGGGTCGAGAGGAGTCGTTTCACCGGTCATGGTCCGCGTCCTTCCCGGTGGCGTTGTCCAACTCGGCGAAGACTTCCTGGGCGACGCGCAGTCCATTGTTGGCTACCGGCCAGCCGCCGTAGTAGGCGAGCTGAATGATGACTTCGACGATCTTCTCCCGCGACATCCCGAGGTTCAGGGAGGCACCTATGTGGCCCCGCAACTCCCAATCGGTCCGCGCCAGCGCGACCGCGGTCAGTGCGACCAGTTCGCGCTCCTCAAGGCTCAGGTGCGGGCGGTCCCAGATCTCGCCGAACAAGTGCTCGATGGTGATCTGCAGGAACTCCGGGTAATTGCCCTGGCGCGGTTCGCGGCCGAAGACCTCCTTGAAGACGGCTTCACCCCGCTCGCGCCGGGTAGACGGCTGATTCATCGATCAACTCCTCCATAGTGGGGCGGATGGTTGTCACGTCACGACGTCATGAAGACGAGGACCAGCCCGGGCCCCAGCCGCCGACGACGCTGAGGACGTATTTCTCGCGAGGGAGGCCCGGCTCGGCTGCGGCGGCGACGGCTGGGAGGCCGCCGGGGCCGGCCGCTGTCATCGGCCCATTACAGGACGATGCTGATCTTTCCGTGCTCGTACAACGTCTCGTGGTCGAGCACCACGACCCGTCGCCGGATCCGGAACGACTCGCCCTCGGGGACGAGTTCGAACCGATACTTTCCGACGTAAGCGTCGGAGCGACCGTGCCCGAAGCGGTATGCGACGACATTCGCCGCCACCTCTAGGTAGCTGCCCTGATCAGCCAGGATTTCCACGTTGCTGATCATGCGATTCGTTCGCGACCGAGGGTTCTCGCACCACACCTCACCATTGAGGATCTGCTCGATCCGCTGGCGAAGCCGGGCGGCATTGTCGTCGATGAGCCCGAGCGCGTCGGCCGACTCGCCGCGGACGTCGGTAGCCGGCACCACGTAGCGGATATCGTCGGTCAGCATCTCGTCGTACCACTCGGTCAGACGCCACTCGTCGAGCAGCCGAGCCTCACGGAAGAGGAACTGGCTCACCCGGTGCCACAGCCTCACCTGGGCTGCATCGTCGACTATCACTGCGCTGGTCATCGCTTTTCTGCCCCTTGCAACTCGACCTGGTGAGCGACCTCGAAGTGACCGCCTTCGCCGTGCATCAGCCGGTCCCACTGCCGCCAGAACTCGCGGGCCGGAAGCTCGTCGGTCGTCTCGGGGAGTTCCTTGTCCATACCGCGTGACAGATCCGAGTAGCGCACCGTGCGGTTGAGATAACCCCGCTGGCACGACTCGATGATCTCGATGTCGTCGGGAGTGGCGAATCCGGCAGGACCGAGGAATGTCAGGTAGTGACTCTTGCGGAGTTCGCGGATCTCCGGATCTTCGTCCTTGGGTGCCAGCGCAACCGAGGTGATGGACATCCGGTCGGCGCCGATCGGCTCAATCTTGCGAATCGTGATCGCAATCGCGTCGATGACCATCAAGTTGGGGAAGATCAGCACCGCGCGATTGGTGCCGGTGATCCGTTCGGCGCGTTCGGCGCCGAACTTCTCGACGAAACGTGCGGCGGTCGCCTCCATCTGCGGCCGGACCTCGGGAGGGAACATCGGCGTCCAGTGGGCGAGCGGGCGGGCTGCGGCCGGCGGCAGCTCGTTGGCTCCATGACCCAGGCCGAGGGCGCGGCCGAAGCCACCTCGTCGTCGTGGCGGCACCGACCCGAGCGACTGCATGTAGCTGACGTAACGCTTGTGCAGCGCTCGGAAGTGGTAGATGTCGACGCTGTTCTCCATCATGAGCTTCCAGTTGGCCTGGGCCCCGTGGAGCTGCGCGCCTTGGATCACCTCCATTCCGACCTCGGACTGGTCGTCGATCAGATCGAGGTAATCCGTGGCTCCCGCCAGGTACTCAGTCAAGGTGAGCGGCTGCTGCGGATCGAAGGTGACGAAGACAAAACCGCGGTAACTGTCACTACGGTGCTGCGCCAGGCCGTAGTCGGCCTTCCGGAAGTTCGGCCCGTACCCGTCCGGAATCGGAACCCCGACCAGGTCGCCCCGGTTGGAGAACGTCCAGTCGTGATAAGGGCACCGGAACGACTTGGTCTGCCCGGTCGGCTGCGAGCAGATCAGAGCCCCGCGGTGAGTGCAGCTGTTGGCAAATACCCGGATCACCCCGTCGGACCCGCGCGACATGACCACCGGGCGCCCGGCGACGTCGCGTGACACAAAGGAGCCCGGCTCGGGCACCTCCGATTCGTGCCCGAGGTACAACCAGCAGCGATCGAAGATCTTGGCCATCTCCTGCGCGGCCACGTCGTCGTCGGTGTAGGCGCGGCGATCCACCCGGAACGAGAGGCTCTCGGGATCATCGATGACAATCGGGTTGTCCACCGGCCGCTGCAGTTCGGTCGTCACTGCTCCTTCTTTCGCTGTAGTTTCTGGGCGGTTCTGACGACCACCTCGGCCGTGCGTGCGGCAGCATCTCCGCACTCCGGCTGCGCGGCGCACACCCGGCCCTCGACGTGTGTCTGGCCCAATGCACCAGTGCGGGATATGAAACCCAACCACCGGGGGCCGTTCACGACTCTGCAGCCCTCCTAAGTGGTGGACTGCAACCACGGGAAGATTGTCAGATCGTCAAGTCGGCCGTACATAGGACTTAATACCCACTGTTGGCTGTCGCTGGCTGTCGCTATGCTCCGCGCCCGTCAACAGCCCAGCCCCATAAGCACAGTTATCAGCACCGTTATCAGCACGGCTTTTGCCGTCGACGGGCTGGCGGCCGAGCCCTGGGACGGGCCGCATAAGTGATCATGAAGTTGCGAAGCTTCACGACACTGAGGAAGACCCTCTCTGCCAAGATCGTGTGACGCAAGATCTACTCATCAAATGTTGAGTTGAGGGCGAGCACGGAGACCCGGTCCGGTGAGTTCCAGCAGCGAGGCACCCGATCCCGAGGTGCCGGCGAAGGCCAGGTCACGAACGTACTCGGCCGCCTTTAAAGCCCGGATCCTGCAGGATTTCAAGTTTCACTCAACAAGGCAGGCAAGGGCGCTCTTCTGCGCCGCGAGGGCCTCTACACGTCGCTGATCGCGGCAGCCGGACGGCCGCAGCCAGCCACTACCGCCGGCACCGCCAAACCCCGCTGCCGGTACGCACGCCGCGCGAACCCAACCAAGCGGGCCGGGCCGGCGAAGTGGTCGTACCTCCACCTCTACGTGATCACCGACAGTTACTCGCGCTACGTCGTCGGCCGGCTCCTGGCCGCCCGCGAGAGCAGCGTGCCGGCCGAGAAACCCCTCGCCGACACGATCACCAAGCAGCACATCGACCGCTTGGAGACGGACCCGGACCTGGCACGCGCCGCCCGGGAGAACGACATCACCCTCTGGGAAGCCAAGCATCCCCCTGCCGTCCCGCTGAACAAGGCCCGGGTCCTGGACCTGGACGCCTGGATCATCCATACCTGTGGCAGCGACTCGAACATCGGCAAGAAGACTGCAGCGCTGCAGCTCTCCTACGAGGCGAACCGCCGGGGCATCAAGACGGGGTTCGCGGCCAGCGGCCAGAGCGGCATGATGATCTCCGGGAACGGGGTGGCCGTGGACGGTGTTCCCGGTGACTTCATGGGTGGCGCTCAGAGGCTGGTGTGAGAACGTGTGCCGGTCGTTCGTCCGGTGAGAGCGACCGCATGGCGTCTCGGACAGCGGGGAGCGGGTCGGCCGTCCGAGCCTCTGGCGGCCACCGGCGACGGCGGGAACGATCGATGGTGCCACTGCTGCCCGGCGCGGTGACGGCCGGGCAGCAGCCGTCATGCCGCTCGGTTGTGCCGAACCGCGTAGACCGCGGCCTGGGTCCGATCGGACACGTTGAGCCGGGCGAAGATCGCTTGCATGTGGTTCTTGACGGTCTTCTCCGTGATACCGAGTGCCCGAGCTATGTGGCGGTTCGTCATGCCGTCGGTAAGCAGGGCGAGTACCTCCAGCTGGCGCGGTGTCAGGGCGCTGGAGGGAGACTTCTCGCCGGCCGGTTGACCGCCGCGATCGGTCGTCACTCTCCCCTGAGGAGCGCGGGTGGTCCGGGCCTCTGCTCGTCGCGGACGCGGGCGCGTCGCCGTCGCGTCCTGAGCGACGGGGATATCTAACTGCTGGTCGGTCAGAGGGTGTCTGTGGTCGCTATTTTGCGCAGCCATTCGTGTCTCCTTGCCCCCGTGGTCGAATGGACAGTCCCGCGCCCGGTCGGCTCCGATAGCAGGCCCCGGGCCCGGTAGTAACCACGCCGACAGTATCGAAAGTCGAACTCAGGAGAGGGCGGTAGCTGTCAAGATTTTTTCGAGGCAGGTTGGTCCGAGAATCTTTGAGTCAGTGTTCTTGCTGGTCGCGGCTGGGTGGGTTGATCCAGGTGGCGGTGGGCAGGGCGGCGGGTTCGGGGTGGCGTGGGTAGGCGGCGGTCAGGACCTCGGCGCGGACGGCGGCGCGGGCCGCGGGCGTTGACGGCGTCGGTGTGCCCGTGGTGGACGTCGTGTGGCGTGTGCCAGGCGATCCTGGAGTGCCGGTGTGCGGTGTTGTACCAGGTGAAGAAGGTGCGACAGAAGGCGCGGGGCTGTCCGATGGTGTCGAAGCGGTCCGGGAAGTCGGGCCGGTACTTCAGCGACTTGAAATGCGCTTCGCAGTACGGGTGGTCGTTCGAGGTCCGCGGTCGTGAGTGGCTCGCGTTCCGCGGTCTGCGGCGCGGTGAAGCGTGCGGCCGGCCCTGGTCGGAGACCAACCTTGACCGGCACTCCCTCACGGTCACCGGCCAACTCGTCCAGGATGGCTGGGAAGTCGAAGCTTCGGAGCCGAAGGCGGACAGCGGCTTCCGTGTCGTCGCCCTGGACGACGACACCGTCGGCGGGCTGAAGCGGCACCGCGCGCAGCAGGAGGCGGACCGCGCAGAGTGGGGGCCGGCCTGGGTCGAGACGGGCCTCGTCTTCACGCAGGAAGACGGCTCTTGGCTGCACCCCGGCAAGGTCACCGATCTCTTCGAGCGTCTCGTCGCCGCCTCCGGCCTCCCACCGATCCGGCTGCACGGCCTCCGTCACGGTGCGGCCACTCTCATGCCCGCCGCCGACATCGACATCGACATCGACATCGACATCGACATCAAGATCGTGTCGGACACCCTCGGCCACAGCGACACCCGGATCACGCAGGACATCTGCCAGAGCGTGCTCCCCCACGCCGGCAAGAACGCCGCCGAGGCCACCGACAAAATGGTTCCCCTGAGCCGAGCGGCTCGGTGGCCTACTTCTTGCGCTTCTTCCGACCGGGCTCACGCAGGCGATCCCTCGGCTTCTCGGCCGTGTGACGCGCCATGCCCTGAGCAACACAAAACCCCAGGTCACGGGCTAGGTGACCTGGGGTTTCTCTGAGCCGCCTTCGGGATTCGAACCCGAGACCTACGCATTACGAGGGAGTTTTCGGCCCCCTGGCTCACCTGCGGAAACCTGGTCACAGGCCGTTTGACCTGCAAAAACGTGTCACGGTCTATCACTCGCGATCACGGCCGTTCCTGGCCTCATCCGTACTGAATGTGTACCGGATACGTACTGCGAAGACCGTGCCGTCCAGCCGCTTCGCCCCAGCTCACCGGGCCTACGACGCGCCCTACCCTATGCCCGCCGTCCAGACAGTGCCCGCCTACGGGGCTTCGGCTTGAGGCAGTGCTGTTCGTGCGCGGCGGCCACTCCAGCGGCGGCCAGGGCGCGGGTGCGCCAGCTCCCCCGGAGCCCGTACGGGAGCTTCATCATGTGGTGCCGGGCCTCCCAGCCGGTGACCGTGTATCCCGACAGGCTGTTGATCCGCCGCACGCTGCCGATCGTCTCGCCGCGCAACCGCAGCAGCCATTCACCGTCGAAGGTCGATTCGAGCTGTACGAGGGCGTACCCGTCGCCGAGGTCGGCGGACATGTCCACGGTCCGGGTTACGCGCGCGGGCGGCTCTTCCGGGGCCTGCTGCTCGACGCGTGCGGATTCCACGCGGCGGGTGGTGGTCGCGGCGACGCTCGCCAGCCTGCGGCTCCGGGGCTGCGGCTCGGGCGCGATGGTGAACTCCGCCGACGCGGGCGCCCGGTGCGTCGTTTCGTCACACCGTGACGTTTCCTCAGCGGGGGCCGCGCCCCGGATGGTGGCCACCAGGTCGGCAGCGATGCGCTCGATGGTGTCGGGGCTGCCGTCGAGCCCATCGGCTCCCTCCGGCACCGGGCGGCCGTTACGTATCGCACCGGCCGCGAGTTCGGCGCGGTGCACGAGGGCGATGGTCAGGGAGATGATGCGGTCCGCCGTGCCACCACCGCCGATGCGCTTCGGCAACCGGACGGGCGGTGGGAGCGCCGCGATGCCGCCCGGCTTAGCCCGTCGCCCCTCGGCGGTGCGGGCGCGGTACGCCTTGGCCTGGCAGGCGCGAGAGCAGTAAACGGCCGGGCGACCGGTGCGGGCTCGTGGCGGTAACGGTCCATCGCACACGGCGCACGTCGAGCTGTTCAGGCGGCTCACGGCTCCCCCCTCGTTTCGTCACGCGTGACGCTACGCAGCTCGTGCGGGGGACCGCCTCATCGGGCGAGGGCTCGTGATGAAACCGCAGCTCGTCGAGCACGGGCCATGAGCAGCGCCGCCCGCCGCACTCGACCAAGTGCACTGCGGGCGGCACAAGTTGGCCGCGCTACTTGGTCAGCACCTCATCGAGGTACTCCTGAACCGGCTCGTACAGGCCATAGGGCACGTACTCAGGGATCTCGGAGTGGGCGCACCACGCGAGTTCGGCGAGTTCCTCGGTGTCCGCCACGTAGGCGGTTCCGGACACGACGTCGCACGCCGTGTACGACATGAGCCGCTGCGTCTTCGGGTGTACGCGCTCACCGAGGAGCTTGACCGCGGAAACCGTCAGACCGGTCTCCTCGCCCGTCTCGCGGACGGCCGCCTCCTCAGCTGACTCCCCCTGCTCGATCTCCCCCGCGGGGAACTGCCACGAGAGCTGCCCTTCCTTCACTCGTCGCCGCACCATCAGGACCCGCCCTTCGTGGACGACGATCGCGGCCGAGATACCCGGGCGCTCTTCGGCGGTCTGCTCCGTCATGGGTGCTCCTCCAAGGCTGCCAAGATCGGTGGAAAGATCTTATTGGCGGGGATGAAGCGGGTCACCGCGTTTCTCGGCGCCCACATCACGTCCACGTTCTCAACTACGTCGCTGTTCTTGGCCTCGCCGGCCAGGTACTCGCAGAGGAAGTATTCGCACTGCACGCCGGTGACGGGGTGGATGCGGCTGCCGAGGCTCTGCCGGACAGCGCAGTGCACCCCTGTCTCGTCCAAGGTCTCGCGAACGGTGGCGGTCTCCGGCCGTACGCCCGGCTTGATCACTCCCGCCGGAAACTGCCACGTGATCCCGGACGAGTCGTCATCGCGGCGGCAGACCATCAAGACTTGGTCCTCACGGACGACGACGGCGATCGCGACCCGAAGCGCCTGGGGCTCGGGACCTCCGTCCGCCGAGCCCGGTCCGCCCCTGTCTCCGCCCACCGCTAGCAGCGCGAACCGCTTGCGTACCGTCGGCGCCGCCTTCTCGTACACCTCGTCGAGTAGCTGCTGCATCTCCGCGCGGGGCACGACGTCAGGGTCGGCGTGCCAGGTGGCGACGGTGCGAAGCGCGATGCCAAGGTGGTTGGCGAAGGCCTCGTTGGTCATGCGAAGCGCCGCCTGGAGCGTGCACGCGTAGCGACCGCTCCAGACGTCGATCACTTCCATTCAGTGCCTCCGCTGCTTCGTCGTCGGTGCCATGCATGGTCAATGCATCGCCGCTGCACGCTTGTTGCACTGTCCGTTCATGGTGACGCGTCCGCCGGACCAGTTGACTTACGTACATGCAGTCCACGGCTATCTCCGGCATCTTCCATCCCAGGTACGGGACTTGGTGCGCTCTCACCCCCTGGAGCAGGGGGGAGCACACCGAACTCGCGAAAATGCTAGTCCAGATCCCTTGGAAGATCAGCGCGTTCGGAGCCCGGACCGAGGACGCACACGGCCACACCTCCCTTTCCGGTCTCGTCACGCGAGAGGCCGCGAGGGTGGCGGCCAAAGATCGCCGTCCGGGGCGAGACAGGTTGCTCCCCTCCGCTCCGGACGGTACGGCGGCTCGCTCCTCCTCCCACGCCTGGGGCGGGCCGCCACCCGCCGCACCGGATCGCTGGAGGCCCAAGGATGGACATCGCAGCACGACGCCGGAAACGCACCGCCCTCGCCGTCGCTCAACGTCGAGTCACCGTAGAGGTCGCTGCCGGCTGGTCGTTGCCCGAGTGGCTGACGATCGGCGCACTCGTGACCGACTCCAAGACAGACCGCAGGGGCGAGGTACAACCCTGGCCCTACTACTCCGACTGCGCGCCCACGATGGCCTGGCTGAGACCAGTGGGGGGGCGGACGGGAGTGGATGGCGAAGGTCTCAGACCTCCACCCGGCCGAAGGCAAGGGTGGGACGTGAAGCCTCTCCAGCTGTGGGAGCGATTCGAGTGGGCCACTGGCAACTGCTTCCGCTGCGACCGGCTCGGCGTGGAGGTCGCGGTAATCGGGTCCATCACCGCGAAGAGCGTCGAGGTGGAGATCCACGCCTGCCGGGCGTGCGTGTTCCACCTGGAGCAACTGCACTGGACGCTCGTGATGCGGCAGCACGACGGAACTTCCGGCACCAGGGTCGAGACCCGGTCCGACCCCGCACCTTCCCCTGACGCCGGGGCCGGACCGGTCATGAGCGCCGTCCGTGCCGAACCGCGTTCCCCGCATCGAGCCGACTGGGCCACGCTGGCACTTCGACGCTGTCCACGTTGGCCAGGAAGAGCCGCACGGTCACCCGGACGCCACCGCCAGCAGTAGCCCAACTACCAGGAACAGCAGCCCTTCCAGCGCAGGTAACCTCAGTCATTGACGCGCTGAACGTCCGTCATATCGCTTGCCTGAACGCTGAAAGGGAACCGATGGCCCAGGATCAGGAACACACGGTGGAGCGCACTCTTGTACTCCTCAAGCCCGACGCGGTGGTTCGCGGCTTCGCCGGGAAGATCATCACACGGTTCGAGGACGCGGCGCTGAAGATCGTCGGCGTCAAGATGAAGCAGATGGACGCGGAGTTCACTCGGCGCCACTACTTCGACCTTGAGGAACGACTCGGGGCCGAGGTCTACAACACCACCGCCACCTTCATGCAGCAGGGCCCCGTCATCGCGCTCGCGCTGGAGGGCTACGACGCGGTGGCGACCGTCCGGAAGATCGTCGGCAGCACCTTCCCCAATGAGGCGCCCGCCGGCACGGTGCGGGGGGACTTCTCCCACTACAGCAAGGCCGCCAGCGTGGTAACGGGCAAGGCCGCGGCGAACCTGGTGCACGCCTCCGGCAACAAGGCGGAGGCCGACCAGGAGGTAGAGCTCTGGTTCGACAAGGACGAGCTGCACGACTACCGCACGCTCGCGGAGATCTTCACCTACTGAGCGGGGTCGACGTCACCTATGGGACGTCGGCGCGTTGATCACTACTGGGGCACCACCGTAAGAGAGAGGGCACCATGACCAACCAGACCCGCGTGGCCTCCGTTGGCGAGCTGGAGACCAGCTTCCAGCGGGAACTGGCGACGGACCGTTGGGCGGCTGCTGAGACCTCCTACGCACTCGCGGTACGTAACCGCGACGCCGGCGACTGGGAGCAGTCCCGCGAGTGGGTGAAGCAGTGCCTGCGGCTGCTGGAGGGCTTCCCGAGCGAGACGGAGGAGCAGGTCGCCACCGCGCGCGTAGCGGTGGGCGGCGTCACGCTTCCCAACTACCTGCACGAGGGTGTCGTGCGTGACCGCTTCGGCGAGATCGCCTGACGCTTCCTCATCTGGGACGCACCAGGGCGGTGCGGTTCACGCGGCACGCTGACCGCACCGCCCGGTTTCTGAACATCATCAAATAACCGCATCTGAACCAACCGAGGCCCCACCTCACCTGGTTCGGCCGGATCAGTCATGCCCAAATGGAGGGGGAGAGACCGTTGGCCATTGAGATCGAGATGCGCGCCCGTTTCGACGTGGACGCCCATGACCAGCTCATCTCGCGCCTGGAGCGCGATGCCGAAGACCTCGGCTGTGACGACAAGCGCATCTATTTCTACGTGCTGCCCGACAAGCTGCTGAAGGTCACCGACAATACCGCCGCCGGCTCGGCGAAGATCACGCTGAAGACCAGCAAGATCGGCCAGGGCGCCGCCTTCCCGGAGACCGAGATCGCCATCGCTCGCGAGGACGTCCCGGCGGCCGTGCGCGTCTTCAACGCTCTCGGCTTCGAGGCGGAGATGCACGAGGCGTTCAACCAGCGCCGCAACTTCCGCTTCCGTGGGATCGAGATCGCCGTGAAGTGGAGCGAGGCATGGGGCCACCACGCCGAGTTCGAGGTGCTACTCGACGACGCGGCGAGCGTGGCCGCGCAGGAAGAGGCCGGCGCCCGCATCCGCACGGTTGCCGAGGAACTGGGGGTGACGCTGATGAGTGAGCGGGAGCTCGCCGACTTCACCGCCGCCTTCGAGGCCGCAGAGCGTGACCGCAAGGCCAGCGCGGCACAGGCCGCGCCCACCAGCTGAGTCATCCGCCGTCGTAGACCACCAAGGGGGTGGGCCCGATGAGCACGACCCCGCCGGCCAACAATCTGGTCGAGCTGGCTGCACGCAAGCAGCTACCGCACCACCAGTACACCGACCACGCCACGGTGCGCTGGATCGAGTCGAACCGCCCGGAGTTCTCCGACGACTCGTCCCCGCGACTCCGGCCCACCTCCCAGCGCCTGCTCTACCGGTCCGCCATCCCTGCGGATTGGATGGCCGAGTCCAAGGTCAGCGACTCTCTGCACGGTATCCGCCACGGGATGCGCACCGCCGCCCTGGCGGCGCTGCTCGCCGAGGCAACGGGCCTCGACGAGGACGACACGGCCACGCTGATCTTGGCGGCCGCAGTGCACGACTGCCGCCGTCTCCACGACAAGGACGACCAGGGGCACGGCTCTCGCGCGGCGCTCTGGCTCACCGATAGCGCGAACGCCGTCTGGGGCCACTTCCACCTCGCCCCGACGCCGAGACTCATAGACAAGGCGGCCACAGCGGTCCGCCTGCACGACCTTCCGTATGCCGACTTCACATCCGACGACCAGTCGGACCACTCCCGCGCCGAGCAGATCAGCGACCTCCTCAAGGCGGCTGACGCGCTCGATCGATACCGGCTGCCGAAGCTGAGCTGGTGGCCGAACCCAGTCCACATCCGTACGGACGTGTTCGACCAACTGCGCGCGACCGCGTTCGACCTGGTCGTGTGGTCCGAAGCCGCTCACTTGGCAGGGCTGGACAGCGCGGACGCCGTCTTCAAAGCCCTGGAACAACGGGAGTTGATCAGCTGATGGACTTCCTCGACGCCTACCAGCAGTGGGCCGACGCCCACGCGTTCTTCGACACCACCCTGATACCCAGCCCCCGCGAGGGCGCCGATCCGCTCGTCGAGCAGGCGGCGGCGTGGGAGACCCGGCTCGCGGAGGGCACTCCCAATGGGCATCTACTCCGCCGCAACGCGCTCTTCAACACCCTCAGTGGCGACGGAAAGTTACACCTGCTGCACGTCACTCACGCGCTGGAGCGGATCAGCGAGCACGGCATCCTCTACCCCTCCGGCGGGTGCTTGGTCGGCAGCATCTATTGCGCCCCGCTCACCCCGACGGACAGCGGCTTCCGTATGCACAACCTCGCCTCCTACGTGCTCAACAAGGAGGCCCCCGCCTTCGTCGCGAAGGTCGGCGAGCCGGACCGCGTACCCACTCCGTTGATCTTCGAGGTCAATCTTCCGCCCCAGGCGTACCGAGGTCTCGCCGGCGTGGACTACCTGCGCCTGGGCTCGATCCACCTGCAGATCTACAGCCGTCTCGAATACCTGCTGTCCAAGGCCGAGCGGCATCAGCTGCGCGAGACAGTCGTCAGTCGCGCCAAGAACTCCACGGCCTTCCTCGCGCTCGCGGCGGCCATCGCCTACCAGGGCGCCACCGTGCGCCCCGAGTCCTTCCTGCACCTGCTGGACGAGACGATTCCCCGGCTGCCGATCCTGGGGTACGTGTACTTCGAGGCGCTGGCGGAGTACCTGATGCTGCACTCGACGACCTCACAGACCAGGGAACGGGCCGAACTCGGAGAGTTCAACAACTGGCTCTACAAGGAGATGCTGTTCGCGTCCTTCCCGCACATGGCCGGCAAGTTCGACCTCGCGAAGTTCCGGCCCTCGCCGAGCAGGCTGGACGCGCTGCTCGCACGGGTCGATTCCAGCGTTGACCCGGTGCACGCCCGCGCCTACCTCACCGCACGGATCAGCTACCTCGTCGCGGCCCGGTTGTTCACCCCTGGGCAGATCCCGGAAGCCTGGCATCACACCCGCTGGGAATTCGACGGCCTCGCGGCCCAACTCGGTCCGCTTCTTGGGCACTTGATCCACCGAGAACTGCGTACCTTCGGCCGCTACCCCGACTTCTATTTCTACTTCGACCAGCACAAAGCTCTTCAGGCGTGGAACTACTGGAACCACATGGACATCATCGCTCCCTTCAACGGCACCATTCCGAAGGGCGAGATCGGCATCAATCCCGCATACCCCGATTTGGAGTACCGAGTATGGCGAGCCGAGCAGGATGACGCGGGCCGCCTCCACCCGGCTGAACACTTGGAGCTGACCATCGCTCCGCGCCTGGTGGATATCAAGTACACCCTCATGCGCAACAACAAATGGGCGGAACCTACGGTCGCCGCCGTGTGAATTGACGAAGAGCGGAACCGCCCAAGAGAACGTCCCCAGTGTGGAAGTCGGCCACCGAGTGATGGCCCCGATTCGTGAGGAACCCGTGCTGATGAACCACCTCGATACGGCGAGCCCCTCCATCGACTACCTCGGCGAGCAGATCGCCGCGCTCCTTGAGGAGCCCACGACCACCCACGGACTCGCCCGCACGCTGCGCGCCGCCGCCAAGGAGATCGAACTCAACCGGTACCACCGTGCCAGCCAGAAGGCATGGCCCAACGGAAGGATCGACGAGGCGCCGACGAAGGTGCAGATAGGCGGCGGCGCCCACCGCGTTGACGGCTTCTACAACATCGACGCCGTACCGCCGGCTGACCTCCTGTGGGATGTGCGGGAGGGCATCCCCCTGCACGACGCAACCGTGCAACTCCTGTTCTCCGAACACTTCCTGGAGCACATCGACTACCCACGGTCGGCCAAGCTCTACGCCCGAGAGGCCCACCGGGTACTGGCCCCCGGCGGCCAGCTCGTCACTGGCGTGCCGGACGCTGGCTATGTCCTCAATCAGTACCCCGCTGGCCCCGAGCGAGCGACCCAGATGATCGAGCGGTGGTACGCCAACCGGAACTGCCGCGAGGACATCAACACCTTCCTCGACCTGATCAACTACGTCTTCCGCGACCAGGACGACGACCCGACGTACAACCCCCACTACTGGGCCTACGACCACGACAAGTTGGTCCAGCTGTTCACGGAGGCGGGGTTCGGCACGGTGGAGCCGTGGACCTTCGACCCGACCTTGGCCAATCCGAAGCGACAGTGGGCGAGCGTGTACGTCATCGCCACGAAGTGATCGTGACAATAGCCCCCAATAGCGCTAGAAGCCCCGCCCACGGCTTGTTGCCGTGGGCGGGGCGCGGTGCGTTACGGGTTGCCGATCTGCCATGCGGTGACGAGGACGGCCGCGACGGCGGCGAGTGCCGCGATGGTGGGCCAGGGCCATCGGTTGGATTCGAGGCGGCGGATGCGTTCCTCGTGGTCGTCGAGCTGATCGTTGATGGTGGCGATACCGTCCAACTTGCCTTCGATGCGGCTGACGCTTTCGCGGAGTCCGCGCAGCTCGCCGTACATCTCGGCGGCCGTGATGGTGACGATCGGTGCGGGCTCGTCGGTCACGGGTTGAGTTCCCCGCTGATGGTCTTCGCGCCGCCGTTGGCGGTCTCCGTGATGCCGGGGCCGTCGCTTCCGGTGCCGCCGGTCGCGACGGAGGTGACCACGGAGAGGACGGCGGCGATGCCGGCGAGGGTGAGCGCGCGCCCCCACGGGAGGGCAAGCACGTCGGTGGCATCGAGCCCGAGGGCTGCGAGGAGGGTCTGAGCGAAGGTTCGTACGGCGCGCTCGACGGTGGCGAGCCAGAACGGCGGAGTGAGGAGCGCGGCCATGAGGTGGGGGTCTCCTGTTCAGTCGATGACGGCGAAGACGTGGCGGCGGGCGAGCTTCGTGAGGGTGGTACGGCCGGGGATGCCGTCGGCGGCGGGGCCGGAGTACCCGCATCGGCGCTGCCACGCGGCGTAGGCGGCGATGGTCTTGGTGCCGTATGAGCCGTCGACCCACTCGCGTTCCAACAGGCCCTCCGCGGCAAGGGCGTTCTCGACGGCGAGGACTCCCTTGCGGTAGCTGGTCTGTCCCTGGGGTGCGCTCGGGTCCTCGCCGGCGGCGGCACGGACGCGGGAGAGGCTGACGAGCGGGCCGACGGGGAGGGTCTGGGTGTGCGTGCCGTCGTCGCCGGTCGGCTTGGCGCCGAGTCGCTTGGCGATGCGGGCGCGCATGTCGGTCATGGCGAAGCCCTTGGGGTCGATCTTGGTGTTCGTCCATTCCTTGTGGCCGATCACGGACTTCGCGGTCCACTTGTGGGCGCGGCAGATCGCGGCCGATACGCGCTCGATGGCGGCGAGTTGGGCATCCGGCCACGGGTCCTTGCCGTCTCCGCGGTTGACGCACTCGAAGCCGTAGAACGCGCTGTTCCCGTCGGTGTTGTTCTTGTGCGGGCGGGGCGGTGTGGTGTCGTAGTCCTCGGCGACCACGGCGGCCCGTACGTTGTCATCCCCGGTGCCGGCGTGGTTGGCGCGGCCGTTGCCGACGAGGTGGACGCAGCCGTCCTTGTCGATGACGCCGTGACACAGCGGTCCGGGGAGGTCGGTGTATCCGTCGTAGCACAGGCGGACGGACGAGTCCGTCCCGCTGGTCACGGTGTGGTGGATCACGACGCCGTGGACCGGACCCCAAGCACCCTTGTGGTTTCGGTTGTGCTCGCGCCATCCGGGGTGTTCGACGACGGTGACGCCCTCGGCGCGCAGGGCCTTGACGAGGGCGTCGGCGGACAGGGGCTTTGCCATGGTGCGGACCTTCCTTACTGGGTTGGGTCACTGCTCGCCGGCTGCGTCGGCGGTGGCCTCGTCGTCGGGTGGGGCCGGCAGACGTCCGCGCAGTTCGCGTACGTCTTCTTCGAGGCGGCGGATGCGGTCGAGGAGATCGGGCGGGATCACGGCCACAGGGCGGCGCTCCCCTCGTCGTCGTTGTTGCCGACGCCGGATGTGGGGGCGGCGTCGAGGATGAGCGAGGCGGTTTCCGGCTGTCCGCGTTCGGGGGCGCGGAGGTTGTAGCCGACGACGCGGTATCGGCCGGTGAATCCGGCGGGGGTCCATACGTCGGCGATGCGGAGCCGGATGGTGGCGCCGAGGATCGCGGGCGTGACCTGTGCGGCTTCGAGATTGACGGTGATTTCGGGGATGGTCTTGCGGTACCATGCCTCGCGCAGGTCCGCCGTGGCGTGCTCGTCGAGCGTCGCCTTGTCCTTCACGGTCGTGTAATCGGACGTGCCGTCAAGCCGGGGCCATCCCTCGTCGAGGGCGCCGGGTACGTAGAGGGCGGCGGAAATGAGCGGCCGGTTGCCGCTCGTCGAGGTGGCGCCGCGCGAGCGCCAGTGGGTGGCGCGGGTGGTGGCGTCGTGGGCGAAGCTGTACGACATCACGGCGCCGGGGAAGTCGAGCACGGTTTCCGCCGGCCCCCGGCTCACGGTGATACGCGGGTGTCCGAGTTCGAGTTCCTTGACCCGCTCGCCGCCGCTGTCGCGGTAGCAGCGGATGCGCCACTCGAAGCCGTTGTCAGTGGTGGCAAGCTTGTCGAGGGTGTCGCGGATCTTGGGCAGGTCGTACCGGCTGTACTTCCTCGTTCGCTTCACACCAGAGGTGGCGGACCCGTCGAGGCGGATGCCGATGTCCCCGCCGTCCGTGGACTGCGCGAAGTCCATCAGGCGGCGTGCGATCTCGAATTGGTCCACGCCGCTCGCGTTCAGGTCGGCGGTCAACAGCCGGTGGTCTAGGTAGCTCTCGAAGGTGGCGGCTTGGATCTGCGCGCCTGCCGGGGCGCCGCGCGTGGTCGAGGTGGGGGTGTAGGTCCACACGATGCCGCCCCACCAGATGGCGCGGTCGCGTTCGATCCATACGGCGGTGCGTCCGGGGATCACGGCGTCGGTGATGCGCGCGGCGGTGGCGCGGTCCGGTGCGGTGAGCGAGCCGGAGAACGTGCCGGTCTTGCCTATGTAGTCCTCGATGCTCGCGCCAGAGACGGGGAACGCGTCGCGGACCTGATCGGTCCGGAGATCGCAGAAGAGGGCTCGGTATGCGGTTGTCACGTACGCCCCCGGTGGTCAGAGCGGGTACATGAGGCCGCTGAGGCTGACCCACGGCGGATTCGCCCCCGTGCGGCCGACGAGGCGTGCGGTGCCGTCCGAACGAAAGTCGATCTTCATCGTCAGCTGGTTACGGGCGACCGCGGAGCACGCGGCGGGGACCGTACGGATTCCGCTGGTGGGACGGGCCGTTGTGGGGAGGGCCGATGCGAGGAACCGGCCGTCTCGGCGCGGCTCGCCGCCGCTGTACGAGACGTTCATGCCGCCGCGCCACTGGACGAAGCGGGTGCCGATGAGCTCGATGACGCGGTATCGAACGTCCCCGTTGCTGTTGCCGTTGTGGCCGTAGCCGGACGCGAGGGACACTTTGGTCCACGGGACGAGTTCGGCGGCCATGCCGACCCATGCGGCGCCGCTGTATCGCTGGAGTCCGGTGCCGTTGTCGCGGTATTGCGCGCGGTGGGCGCCAGCCACGCCGTAGGGGGCGATGCCGCCGACGGCGGCGGTGTAGCGGCGTACGTCGGTGGTGGCGGCGGGGAAGTCGATGCCGCCCGTTCCGGCCGAGACCCGTGCGGCCACGGCCACCCGGTACAGCGCGAGTGCGCCCGCCGGGGTGGGCGGTGGTGCGGGGGCCGCGCCGGGGGTGCCAGGGACGATCTCGACGGCGGCGCGGACTTCGCCGGAATCGTCGTGTGCGGCGTCGTACACCCGCAACACCACGAGGTCGACGCGCGGGTTCGCCGGGTCTCCGTCGGCGAACGTCAGCGTCTCCGGGGCGGTGACCGCCACGGGGTAGGCGCCTTGGATGTCGGTGCCCTGCACCACGGCGCGGCCCACGCCGAGGGTGGCGGTCATGGGGCCGGTGGCGTCCAGTGAGAACGGGTCGCCGCCGGGGATGACGCCGGGTTGGGTGGTGAGCTCGGCGGCGGGGGTCATGGTGCCGAGCGGGGTCATTCGGGAGTCGTTGCGGGTCTGTCCGCCCGCGAGGTCCCCGCGGTTGGTCAGCCATGCCGCTCGTACCGTCATCGGCGGTTCCTCCTCTGTGTGTTGGGGTCACCACCAGGCGGAGCGCCATAGGACGGTGAGGGCGCCGGCGTCGTTGAACTCCTCGGCGCGGAAGGTGAGCAGCGATTCGCCGGGCGGCAGGGTGAACGCCTGCTCGGGGGTGCTGCGCGGGGTCGCGGTGTAGAGGCGCGGGGCGGTGTCATTGAGCGTGACGGTGCCCTCGCGGGTGTCGATGACGAGCCGGTCGGTGGCGGCCAAGGTCAGGTCGTACTCAAGGACGGCGCCGGTCGCCTGATTCGTGACCGCGGGCCTGATGGCGGGGCCGGTGATGGCGAGGACGGGGTAGGTGTCGGCATCCCCGGCGTTGTTGATGATCACCGCGCCGGGGGCGCCGTCCGCGCCGTAGTCGAGGTCCCATTCCAGACCTGGCGGGGTCTCTGCGGGGTGCCAGTCGAGGCCGGGTTCCGGGACGGGCAGGCCGGTGCGGGCGACTTGCTCAGTGACCTCGTAGCGGCGCGGGTCCGCGCACGTGAATTCGACGGCGCCGGACGGCTTGCCCCATGTGTAGTCGCGGTTCGCGGGCAGGGTGCGGCGGGTGACCCGCGCCCACATCAGGCGTCGGGCACCGGCGAGTTGGATGACGAGCGGGGTTTCCTCTTGCCGTACGGCGGTCGCCCGCCGCAGCGTGTCGAGCACGGTCGGCAGTCCGGCCGCGCCACGGGCGTCGTGGATGAGGTAGTCGAAGGTGAGCACCCGCACCCCGGCGAGCAGCCAGCCGGGCCACGCGCCGTGGGACGCGGGCATGGGGACAGACGCGTCGTCGAGGTCGGGGAGGTCGTCCCACCCGGTGAGCTGGCGTCCGTGGACGGGGGTGCCCTCGCCCATCAGGTACGTGCCGAACTGGATCTGTCCGTCCTCGGTGACGAGGACTTCGGCGGGTCCGGAGCGCACGAGGGCTTACCCCCTTCCTTTGGCGAGCCAGGCGAGTTCGCGGGCGATACCGGCCGGGCTCTGCTGTTCCTCAGCGATGAACGTGCCGATCGAGACCATCGGCCCGCCCCGTGTGGGCTCGGCGGTGGACAGCGCGGCTCGGTCGCTCTCGACCTGGGCGGCGAGGGTGGGCCGGTAGGCGGCTACCTCCCCGGTGATGGCGCTCAGTCGGGCGCGCAGGTCGGGGACGGCGGCGTCGATGCCGTCGAGGAATCCGGCCATTACGAGCCGTCCGGCCGGGCGCAGGATGGCGGCGTCCCGCTTCGGCGGCCCCTTCAGGTCGGGCAACATGTCCGTGAGTCCGCCGAGCTTGTCCTTGATGCTGCCGAACATGGACGTGATGCCGTTCAGGAAGCCGCGCAGCAGGGCTTTACCGGCGTTGACCAGGACCTTTCCGAGGTCGCCGAGGGCGGACTTGGCTCGGCCAGGCAGGCTTGCGAACCATGCCTTGATCTCCGGCCACTTCTCTCGCAGCCCGTTTCCGAAACGGATCAGGGCTTGGACTGCGGCCGTACGCAGTTTGGGGCCGAACTCGGCGAGGGCGTCCCAGGCGCGGCCGGGGAGTCCGGCGAGCCACCGCACGACGGCCACTATGCCGTTGGCCGCCCACTTGCCGAGGCTCGTGAACAGCGTGCGGAAGTGCCGTCCGATGCCGGACAGGAGTTCCTTGGCCGCCGACCATGCCCCGGAGAAATCGCCGCGTAGAAGGTTGGTGATGATCTTCAGGGCGGGGACGAGGATGTTCGTCACTGCGGAAGCGAGGACGGTGGCGAAGATCGACGCGAGTTTGCCGACAAGCGCGATGATCGGCGTCAGGATCGGCAGTAGCGCGGAGAGCACGCCGCCGATCAGCTCGCCGAGTGCGGCCAGCAACGGGGCCACCGCGACCAGGAGTTGGCCGAGTGCCTGGCCGATTTGCGCGAGGGCCGGAGCGAGCGCGGAAATGATCTGCGTCGCGATGGTGACCAGGATTGGCGCGAGCCGCGCGACCAGGGCGAGGAACGGCGCGAGCAGCGCTGGAAGTTGGGCGAGGATCGGCCGCAGGGCGGTGCCGAGCGCGGTGACCAACTGGCCGATGACAGGGCCGATCGAGGCGAGCACGGGCGCCAGGGCGCCCGCGAGCATGGCGACGATCTCGGCGGCGATGGGCACGAGCTCGGCGAACACCCCGGCCAGTGCCGAGACCACCGGGGCGAGTCCGGTACCGAGCGCGGTGACCAGCGTCTCCAGCGCGGGACCGATGGTCGCGAACGCCTGCTGAAGCGGTCCGGCGAGGGCACTGACCAGCGACGAGAGCAGCGGGAGCGCGGCGCGCAGAGCGGCACCGAGTACCCCGGAGATGACCTGTCCGGCGGCGGCCAGGGTCTCGAAGAGACTGCGGAACGCCTCTTGCGCCTGGGCGGTGCCGGTGACCTCGGCAAGGGTCTTGGAGACGCTGTTGAGGACGCCGAGGAATCCGGCGCCCGCGTCGGCGGCGGGGCCGAAGATGTTGCCGACGGCCGTGCCGAGATTTCCGAGGGTTGAGAAGAGTTGGCCGACGAGGGTGACCGCGCGTTCGATGGCGCGCTGTAGTCCGCCGGACTCGAACGCCTTGCTGAGCTTGTCGGAGAGGCTTTGCGCGGCCCCGCCCGCCCCGGCCGTGAGCTTGGCGAAGCTCGGGCCGGCCGCCGCCGCGATCTGGCCGAGTCCCTTGACGACGAGCGCGGGAACCCCGGCGAGGTTGCGCAGCCCGGTGTTCGCCGAGCCCATCGCCTGGCCGAGGGTGCCGGAGTCCGCGAGGTCGACCGCCGCGTCCGCGACGCCCTTGCCCATGGCGTTGAGCGCGCCCGCGGTGTCGGTGAGCTGCGTACGCAGCACCGGGAGCACCGACGAGCCGAGCCGCGACATGCTGCCCGCGAGCCCGTCGAAGAGCGACTGTTGGACCGAGGAGCGCAGGCCGTCCCACGCGGGCTTGAGGTTCTGTACCTCGCCCACGAACGCGCGGGCGGACGGGGCGAGCTTGGCGAGGGCGTCGGCGTCGCCCTTGAGGGCGTCCGCCACCCCGGCCGTGCCGATCTTGATGGCGGCGTTGGCCGAGGCGACCGCGAGCAGTCCGGTGACCGCGACCGCGGCGGCCGGTGCCATCTGGGCGAGCCCGCCCACCAGGCCGGCGACGTTCGGCACGGCGGTGAGCGCGGCGGTGCGGACGTTGCCGATGGCACGGACGACGGAGCCGAGCCCGCCGCCCGCGCCGCCGCTGTCGCGGCCGAGTCCGGCGAGGGAGGCACGCAGTCCGTCGAGTCCGTCACGGTCGGCGTCCACCCGGACGTGGATGGTCTCGTCCCGCAGAGCGGCGAGGCGGGTCTGTACGTCGGTGGTGAAGCCGGACAGGTCGGCATCGACGTGCACGGACAGACGCAGCGAGGCTTGGATACGGTCCAGTGCGCGCCGCAGGTCGGCGGCGAAGCGGGACGTATCCGGGACGACGCGGACGCTTACGCGGTCCGTCTCGCGCCCTCCGGGACTGGCCATAGGGAGGGGTCACCTCCTTATGACCGCCCCCTCTCGGGAGGCGCCGAATCGTTGGGCCAGGTCGGCGACCGTGGCCGGGCGGTGCTCTCGGGTGGCGGGGCGCGGAAAGCGCTTGAGTCGGCGGACGCGCTTACGCGAGTTGGCCTGTGCGGTGATCCACGCGGCTTCCCCCACGGCGTCGATGACGGACGCGAGCAGGTGGGCGGAGACGGTCCACCCGCGGTGTTGCGGACCGCCGCGGACCGCGGCGGCGAAGGCGGATTCGTCGGGTAGTTCCTCTACGAGGGCGAGCAGCAGACGCGGCGCCACCGTCCGGCTTCCGTACATGGCTTCGGCGAGGTCGAGCCGGTAGAAGCGGTGGAAGTCGGAGAGCAGCGCCGCGCCGTAGCTGTCGATCAGCTCGCAGAGGGCGAGGCTTCCCCCGGCGAGACCGCCTGTGCCCACTGCTCGAAGAGCACGGCCGCCGTGGCGAGGTCACCGCCGATGGCGGCGAGCAGCTGCCGCCCCTGGTCCGGGGTCTTGGCGGCGATCTTGAGGGCTTCGGTGATGGCGTCGGTGTCGCCGGCTGCGGCAAGCTGCTCGATGTCGCCGAGTAGAGAGCGGTCGTCGGCGCTCATACGGAGCGGGGACCGGAGCGTGACAGTGCCGCCGTCCGGTAGGGCGATGTCGAAGTCTCCGTAACGCTGCTCGGCGGCGCGGCGGATGTCGTCGAGGGTGACGCGGGACATGGGTGCGGACCTCCCAATTCATGCGGACGCAGGCGTGGTTGGGTAGGGAAGGCCGGGTGATGCGGCGGTCCGCAGTGCTCCGCAGCACCCGGTGACAAGGGGCGCCGGGGTTATGAGCCCGGCGGGACGGAGAGCGGGAACATGGGGCTGATCTGCTGGGACCAGTCCTGTCCGGACATTCCGAGCACGGTGGCCCGCACCGGGAGTCCTGCGAGGGCTTCGGGGTCGAACTCGATGTCATCGGCGCGGGCGATGGACACGCGAGGGAAGTGGAAGAACATGCCGTTGCCGCCGTCCTTGACCAGGACGAACAGCGCGCCTTCGAGCTCTTCGGGGATGTTCGGGACCTGGAACACCTTGCGTCCGCCCACGTCCACGGTGGTGCCGTTGGCGCCCCAGAAGGCTCGGTAAGCGGCCTCGTCCCACTGCTGAAGTGCGAACGTCACCGTCTCCACTCGTGGGGAGGTGACGTTCCGAAGTGTCTTGTTCTGCCAGGTGCCGAGGGTTTCCGTCTCGCCGCCCTCGGAGGTGATGCCGAACGGGTCGTCGAGGCTGGTGTGTCCGAGGTCGGCCCACGGAGCGGCGGGGTTGGCCACGTCGTCGGGAATGGGCTGACCGGTGGTCGGGGCAAAGTAGTAGTGGCCTACGGCTGGATTGAGTACGGCGTTGTCGTCGAGCGGCACGTTCTTCCTCCTTCGATGGGCGGGCATGAAAAAAGCCCTGCCGCCTGGGCAGGGCTTTAAGAAGAGGTTCGTATGTGGCTATGCAGGCACGAGGGCCATGCGCTCATTCAGGAATGAAAACATCCGCTTGACCAGATCCCCGGCATTCGGCGGCTGATACAGCTCGCGCACCGCACGGTGAACATCAGGATCATTTTTAGCTACGGCATAGAGAGAAGCCGCAGTATAGGTAACTTTCGCATTGGTCCCCGCACTCTCCAGCGTATGCACCTCAAATTCAACCTTCGGGGCTCCGAGGTGTCCTTCAAGGAGCAATTGCATGACATTTGCCTCATAGAGAGGCTGGTACAGCCGGTCGCTACGAAGGCTACTTTTGAAGGCAATGGCCAGGATGATTTCCCCGGCACTTATACGTCCCTCAACATACCGGGGAGCACTAGCAAGGATCGATTGCGATGGTCGCGTCAGATCCGGAAGCGGGGTTCTCCACAGGTCATCATCGCGCAACTCTTCAGGGAGCACCACTACCGCAAGATCTGGGGTAGATGTAGGCAGCCCGAAGCCCTTCCCATCCAGACCCTTCCTGAGTTTATTGATCTCATTGCGGGCACCGGGTTCGAGCAATCGAACCCAGTCATATTCGCGTGGAAGGTTCAGGATCGCAACTTGCCGGGCCGGAGATGGCTTAACAGTCGGCCGCGCATACTTCGGCTTCGAAAGCCATGCATCGCCCACCATGAACCTATTCCACCAAGCAGCAGCATTCCACAGCACGGCGGAGGAAATTACTTCGTAAACATCCCCAGCCACTTTCGATTTCGCATTGCCCTCGACCTTGAAGTCGACACCATAGAGGAGGTCACCCTCCTTTAATGCATTTTCGAGCGGGCGATCAATGAGTTCACGATAAGGCATTCCATTGATTCCAGGCTCAGCAAACCCGGGAATGAAATTAGGGAAAGTGTAGGCCAGCATGTTCTGCTGCGCGAGCCTGAAAGTTGTCTTCCTCCCCCGTACGGGGGCATCCCGCAAGTCCGTGATGCACAGGTCCTCTTTAGCCAGCTTATTCGTCTCGATCTGGCTGAACGTGAACGACACCTGCACCCTCCTCGGCGCGCCTAAGCAACTCAGACAGTGGGACATCGAGGGCGTCAGCCAACCGCATGAGCGTCTGTAGCGCAGGGTTACGACGCCCGCGCTCAAGGCCGCTCACGTACGTACGGTCAAGTCCCGACTCGACAGACAGGCGCTCCTGAGACCATCCCAGCTCCATGCGTGCAGCCCTGACGGCAAGTCCGAAGGGCAACCGCAAGTCGAGCATGATGATCACCGTAGAGGGGGTGTGGCATCATTGACCACGGACTATAAGTCAACGGCATATAAGTCACATTCGCCGGTGATCCGACGCTGCTGTCCCCCGCTGTCACACCCGTCAGCTATGGTCTCGACTGAAACGAAAGGTGGTTCCATGTCTCTAAACCGGGCAGTCTCGCTGTTCTCGGGGTGCGGCGGGTTCTGTGAGGGGGTACGTCTGGCAGGATTCTCCGTCAAAGCCGCCGTCGAGCTCGACCGGTTTGCCGCAGAGACTTATCGCCACAACTTTCCAGAGGTCCCCCTATTCGAAGGGGACGTACACGATTTCCTCAACCCTTCATCCTCCGTCTGGGAGGGCGAAAAGGATAGATTCGCCGAGGTAGCCCCTGGGAAGGTAGACCTCCTCTTCGGCGGCCCTCCCTGCCAGGGGTACAGCCAGATCGGTACGCGAATTCTCGACGATCCACGAAACGAACTCTACGCCCAGTACGTTCGCATCCTGAAGCACCTCAAGCCCAAGGTCTTCCTGATGGAGAATGTCCCTAACATGCTCCTTCTCGCCAAGGGGCGGTTTAAGCGCGAGGTTCTGGCCGCCTTTGCCGAGGCAGGTTACTCAAACTGTGGCGTCGCCGTCGTAGCCGCAAGCGACTTCGGAGTCCCCCAGCTACGCCGAAGGGCAATTTTCTTCGGTGTGCGGGATGGTGAAGACCTCGGCATGGATGCTGAGACATTCCTAAATGCCGCTCTTGAGAAAGAGAAGCTAGCCGAGACGACTGTTCATCAAGCAATCCGGGACACTCCGGAAACAACCGCAATTCATTACGAGCCCGTGAAGTATCCCCGTTCGCGAGCTCAGAGCCCCGTGCTTGATGAAATGCGGCTCGACCGTGATGGCAAATGGTACTCAGCAAAGTACAAGCTGGAGAAGGCCGGTGGCAGGTCCATCCTTCACAATCACCACACGAAGGAGATCCAGCAGCGCCGGAAGGAACTGATTGCCCTGCTCAAGCCAGGAGCCAAGGCAGACTCCCTGCCAAAGGAGATCTGGAATGGTGCCCGCCCTGAAAAGTGGCGACGCCTGCACCCCGACAAGCCTGCGTACACCATCCTCGCCCAGATGCACAGAGACCTGTCGGAATGGGTACATCCTGAGTTTGAGCGATGGATCACTGTACGGGAAGCCGCACGCCTCCAGTCTTTCCACGACGGATTCGTGTTTCAGACCAGCGAGTGGCAGATGCTGAAGCAGATCGGGAATGCGGTTCCTCCGCTGCTGGCACGCGCTTTGGCATCTGCGGCTGAAAGGGCACTTCAGCACCTTGAGGCTCCGGGAACAAAAGAGCTCGACTTGGGTATTCCGGTACAGCAAACCCTGATGCTCACCTCTGCCTGACCCAGAGATCAGTTGCTGCTTCAGGTCCTTGCAGGACGGATAGTGAGTTCGTAGGTGGCCTGGTAGCGGTACACGCCATCGGGCGCCCGCTCGTCGGGCAGTAGCGCGGGCGCGGCGCGCTCGTCGAGGAAGCCGATGGACCCCACGCCGTTGACCACGGCCTGAGAACGCCAGGCGGTGACCAGGGCGGTACGGGCGGCTTCGGCGAGGTCCTCCGCCGCGCGGTCCGACTCGGCCCACGTCTGGACATCGACGACCGAGCGGGCCAGAAAGCGCATGTCCACCGCGGACCCGCCGATGGGGCGGGCGAGGACGAACGGCAGCGGCATCGGCTCGGGGAGGAGCGTGCCCACCGTCGCCCCCGTGAGGGCGGGGCGGAGCACGCCGACGAGGAGATCCGTCACCGAGGGCAGCATCCGGGCGGGCAACGGCGTCAACCCCCTCGTGCGGCGCGGGTCATGACGTAGAGCCCTTGCATGGGGCCGACGGTCTGCCCGTTGCCGTTGGTGTAGGCGCCGCGGCCGAACTCGATGGACAGCGCGGCGACATCGACGAGGGACACCACCACGTCGGTACGGCCGCGTTTGACCTCGATACGGGCGATGCCCTCGGCTCGGTGGGCGGCGAGGTTGGAGCGGGCCGCCGCGGCAATGCGGTTCCCTCGCTCCCGTACGGCCGCTTTCACCGTCGGCATACGGGCGAGCCGGCGTCCAAGGCTTCGGTTGGCGCTCGCCATCACCCACCCCCTTCGCCGGTCACGTTGTGGTGGTGCGGGCGCGGATGAGGGCATCGACGTGCCGTGTGGCGGGTGATCCGTTGTAGCGGCGAGGTTCGCCGATCACGTCCCATGTCCGGCCGCCCCATTCGACGCGCGCCCACGGGCCGAGGGGCGCGTCTCGTGCGATCACGCGGTACGTGGTCTCTGTGGCCTGTCCGGTTACGGCCGGCTCGTCGGTGTCTTCCGGCTGGACGCGGCACCGCACCACGACGGGCACCGCTGAGGGGTGCCATACGGCGTTCCCTCGGTCGTCGGTGCTCTGTTCCTGCGGGTAGACGGTGATGGTCTCGTTTCCGTTGTCGAGCAGGCTCACGGCGGCCACCATTCGCGGTCGAGCGGCAGGTAGGGGCCGGTGCCGCGTGGGTAGCGGACCAGGTGGCGGGGGTCGTGGCGTAGCGGGTCGAGGTAGGGCACGGCGGTGAACGCGCCGCGCGAGACGCCGAGGAGCGCCCATTCTTCGTCGAGGATGGTGAGGAAGCCGGCCGCCGCGCGGGTGTCGAGGGTGTAGGCGTAGTTCCCGTCCGTCTCGGAGCGGTAGCCGCCGGGGTTGCGGAGGACGCGGACGACGGCGGCGGCTTCGACGGAGACGACGAGCGCGCGGTAGTGCTCGCTCGCGCTGACGCGTTCGTCGAGGTCGGGGATGCGGGCGCGGATGCGCTGTTCGGCGTCGTCGAGGAGCACTGCGGCAAGACGCCGCTCGTCCTCGTCGAGGTCGCGGCCGACGCGTGCGGCGACATCATCGACGGTTGCGTATGCCACGGCCTCGCCCTTCCCCTTCGAGTCGTTCGATGGCGGACACCCACGCGTCGAGTTCGGGGCGCGGGTCGAGTTCGGCGACGCGATCGCGGGCGGCGGCCGACGCGGCGGCCCACCGGTCCGGGACCGTGAGCGAGCGAATGGCCGACTCCCACGCGTCGAGGTTGGAACGGTCGGCGAAGGTTCCCGCCCATGAGACGGATTCGATGAGGCCGGGGGTGGGGTTGGCGATGACGGGGATGCCCGAGCACATGGCTTCGATGGCGGCCATGCCGTACGACTCGTACACGCTCGGCATGAGTAGCACCCGCGTGCGCGCCCACACGTCCCGCCGCATCTCGCTCGTGTGCGGGATGATCTCGACGTTCGGCACATCGTGGCGGATCACTTGCTCGCCGTGCCCGCCGATCACCCCGGCGAACTTGATGTCCGGCATCCGCTCGGCGAGCTCGTAAAGGATCTCTCCGCCCTTGTGGGCGTTGAGGTTGACCAGCGTCACCAACTCGCCGGGGGTGGTGGTGTGTTCGGCGGCGTGAATCGGCGGGTGCACGACGATGCCGGGCACGTTGAAGCGGGCCAACTCGCGTTCTATCCACAGGGTGTTGAAAACCGCGAGTGTCGGCCTCTTGTGGAGCCAAATGCGCGTGTGCTGCATGTCGTTGTGGATCAACTGCACCACCGGAACCCCGCGTGTGCGGCCGTACTGCGTGGCGTGCGGGGTCTCCTGGTGGTGGGTGACCAGCGCCGAGGGGTCGAGCTTGTCGAGGAGTTCGGGGACCGTGCCGAGCGGTCCGGCGCGGTGGACGGTGACGCCCTGGTGGACGTAGGCCGCGTCCCCTTCCTCTTGGCTGGTGGTGACCACGTGGGCTTCGTGGCCGGCGTCGACGAGCGCCCGCAACATCGTGTGGAGCATCGTTTCCGACCCGGCGTTGTGGAACGGCACGTACCAGTGGACGAGGGCGACAACGCGCACTTGCGCCCCCTTCCTCAAGAGCGGGCGGGCGCGTCCTCGTAGGCCGCGAACGCCTCAAGGTCACCGATGGCCCACCCGAAAATGATCTCCGCGCGGAGGGCCACCAAGTTGTTTTCGAAGAGGGACACGAGCTGTCCGCCGAGGGTGACGGCGGCGAGGTTCGTGACGTCGAGGCGGAGATCCTTGACGATGCCGACGCGCAGCTGATTCCAGTCACCGCCGATCGCGCGGACGAGGGTGTCCGCGTTGGCGCCGATCTTGCCGGAGACCGCGCGGCCGTAGCGTACCGGCAGGCCCATCACGGTCATCGTCGAGTCGGACAGGTCCGGTCCCGCCGCCTGGAACAGCGGGCGGCCGAAGCTGTCATACGCGTTCACGGCGCGGGCGCGGAACCGGGGGTCGGCGGCGAAGCCGGTGAAGTCGTGCCCGGCGTCCACGACGAGTTCGTACCCGTCGCCGATGTCCTTGGCCATTCCGCCCTCGTCCGGCAGCGCCGTGCCGAGGGTGACGCGGTTGTCGGTCGCGTTGAGGAACTGGCCTTCCACGCCGGAGAGTTCGGCGCCAGTGGTAGCGGCGCGGCCGTGCAGGACGGCCAGGTCCACCGCACGGGCGATGGCGAACGACAGGTCCCCCTGAATCTGCGAGTACAGCCCGGCTATGTCGGCTTCCATGAACTCTTCGGAGACGGTCACGATGGTCGCGAACTTGCGCGGGGTGACCACCTTCATCTCATAGCGGTACTCGCTGCCCGGCTTCTGCTCGGACTCGCCGACCGGTCCGGCCTCGGGGCGCTGCGTGATGACAGGGATGTTGGTCTGCCCGTAGCTGAGCGGCATGGTGTTCGCCATGCCGAGAATGAGGCTCTGTTCCTGCGCCTTCTCGAAGATCGGGGCGATGACTTCGACGGGAAGCTGACCGATGTCAGCGAGAACGCCGGGGGACGGCATGGGCGGTACTCCTCTATCTGTTCAGGGAGTCGCGGACGTAGGACGCGAAGGCGTCGGCCGGCGACGAGGGGGCGGAGGTGCCGCGTCCCTGGGTGGGGTCGGGAAGCGGGCGGCGGGGGCCGGTGACCTTGGCGGCGATGCGCTCGGCGCGCTCCATGACCTCGGCTTCCGAGGAGCCGGTCAGGAACTCGAAGAGGTCTTCCGGGATGTCGTGGGCTCGGGCGGCCCGCTCGCGCCACAGGTCCGCTTCGAGGCGCGTGCGCTCGGCTACCGCTTCCTCGTACTTCGCGCTCAGGTCCTGGGCGCGGGCTTCGAGGTCGGGGTAGCGGGTGGCGAGGTCGGTGTTGCGCTTGGCGCGCTTTTCCCACTCGCGGGAACGGCGCTTCCACGCCGCGAGGTCGTCGCCGTCGGCATCGTTGTCGGGGCCGTGCTCGTCCGCGGTGGTGGGCTCACCGCTCGCGGGTGGCTGGCTGTCCCGTGTGGTGGCCGGTGCGGTGCCGCTCGGCGGGGTCGTGATCAAGGTGGCGGAGTCGGTGGCGTCGGCGGGCGTGCCCGCCGCGGCCGTGGTGGCGGTGGTGTCGGTCATCGGGGTCGCTCCCTTTCCGGGGCACCCGCACGGCGCCGTTGCGGCGCGCGGCGGGGTTTCGGGCATGGCGAGCGCGCCCGGCCCCGTGGCGGGGACAGGCGCGCGGGTGGTGCGGTCGAGGGGTTACGAGGCGGCGGAAGCCGCACGGTCGGCGTCGGCCGGCCGCTGGCGCTGCTCGTCGAGATGGCGGCGCCACTCGGCGAGGGTTCCGCCGCTCTGCCGCCACCGCGCTTCGAGCTCGTCGGCTTCCTCGCGGCCCGGCCAGGCATCGGCGTTGAATACAGGGACGGCGACGCACGAACAGCCGTCGTGGTACGGCTCGTTCTCACCGTCGCGGTTCAGCGCGGCGGACGCGTTCTTGTAGACCGCGCCCCGACTGACCAGCATCAGGCAGAAAGCGCACGGCTCGGAGGAGAGGGCGCGGCGGGCGTAGCCGAGGGCTGCGGGGTCGTGGCGGGCGGCGTCCACGACTGCTTCACGGCCGGCGTCGCGGGCGTGCCGCTCGGCGACCCGTACCGCGCGCTCAGCCGTGGTGCCTGGCGGTCGCTCGCCCTCGTCGAGAGCGTCGAGCTGGGCGCGCAACGGCCGGTAGGCGGAGGCCACGGCGCGCGGCGGGTAGTTCCGGCGCGGTACCTCGGGGCTTTCGTCACGGCCGCCGTCGACCACGGTGAGCACGTCACGCGGGTCCGTTCCGTCACGTCGTGACGAATCGCGTACGGAAACCGACTCGGCCGTTCCGTCACGTGCCGAATCCCCCGCCGTGGTGGCCGGGGCTGTTGCGTCACGGCGTGACGTTTCCCCCTCGCGGGCGGGCGCGAGCTGGGCACGGCGTTGGGCGGCGTAGAACTCGGCGGTGAGCTGCCACGACTCGGCGCGTGCCCGGTAGATCGCCGGGTACGCGGCTTCGAGGAACGCGGCCCACTGCGCGTCGGTGGGGCGCCCGCGCAGCGAGCGGACCAGCGGGGCGAGTGCGGCGCGCAGCGCGGCCGTGATCGTGTTCTGACGGCGCCAGTATTCCTCCGGACTCACGCGGCTACCTCCCCACCGTCGTCGGCCCCGCCGGCTTCGGTGGCGGCGAGGTATCTGACGGCGGGGTCGGTGTCGGTCATCGCGCGCAGCCGGGCGCGGTACTGCGGGGAGTAGCCGAGCTGTTCCCACGCGGCTTCGATCGGGAGGATTCCCGTGGCCACGAGTTTCGTCACGGCGTCCGCGCGTGCGGCAACGGTCGGGGTCGCGGCATCGCGCCATACGGTTTCCATGGCGACGCTGCCGTACGGGTCCATGCCCGCGACGAGCAGCGCGAGCCGCATGACGCGTTCCCAACCGCCTCCGAAGGCACGCTGTTTCCGCTCGGCACGCTTGATCAGCCGGGCCTCACTGGACCGGATCGCGTCCGCCGACGCCGGGTTGTCAGTGGACATCCCCAGGTAATGCGGCGGGAGGCCGGTCACCGAGGCGACGAGCTTGGCGTAGAGGTTCATGACCTCCACGAAGTTCCGAAGATCAGCAGACGGGAATTGGCCGGCCTTGGCGTCCTCGTTCCCCAGCATGAGGAAGCGGCCCACATAGGCTTCCCATGCCGGGATGGGGTTGCCGTGGGCGTCCTGAAAGTCCTCTTGCCGGGCACCGAGTACGTACCGCTGCGGCACGGCCAGCATCTCTTGGGCGCCCTGAAGATTGGTCAGCGAGCGGCACGCGGCATCGGTCAGCGCCATCACGTCGCGCATCTCCGAGGTGCCCGACCGCTCGCCCGCGCGCCCGCGGTTGGTCAGCATCTCCACGAGCGGCCGACCGAGCCCGTGCACGTCCTCGCCGGTCGTGATCCACCGACCTCCGTTCTTGGCGCGCTCCAGCGAGACCGTGCGGTCCGGCAGGTAGAGACGGGCGGCGTACGGCGGCTTGACGGGGTGGTTGTCGCGCTCGTGCGGCTCGTCCTCGGGGTCGTCGGCGAGGACGCGGAGCGCGGCGGTGACCTGGCGCGTGTAGGGGTCGAAGTCGGCGGCCATGTGGCGGGCGGACTCCACCCGGATCACGGGGCCGGCTTCCTCGTCGGCGGCGGTGCCGACGGTGACGTACGCGCGGCCGTAGATCAGGGCGTCGAGGTGGGCGAGCTGGCTTTCCTCGTCGAGGTCGTTTGCCTGCCACCACTGCCACAGCCGGTCATCGGCGTCGGCCGAGCCGTCGAGCTGGAAGCCCTCCACGTCCAACCGCTCTTCGAGCGCATCAACGTACAGGGCGGGCCAGTTGACCACCGTCGAGAGCTGCCGCATCTCCGGTGGCAGAGAAAGCCCGATGGAGGCGAGCCGTACCCGCCCCTCGTAATAGCGGTCGAGGCGGGCACGGACGTTGGTGCCGCTGGTCAGCTTGCGTTCGAGCCGGGCCACCGTGGCGGCGTAGTCGTCGGCCATCGCTCCCCCTCTCCAGTTGGTGATCAGCGGAGGACGATGACGCGCCGGTCCTTGTTGGTCTTGCCCTTGCCGTTCATGGTCAGGTCGTAGCGGGCCATCTCGGCGAGCAGGCAGGCGGCCCACCCGTCCACCTTGCGTTTGCTGCCGCGCCGGTCCTTGCCGAAGCTGATGCCGTACCGGTTGGGGCGGCGCCGCGCGTTGAGGACGTGGCGCCGTAGCGTCACGTCCCCGCCGTGGCGGACCTTCGTGTCCCGTACTGCGCGCATGAGGCGTTCGTTGGCGAGCGTGGACTGATAGAGACGTCCGCGCATGTCCCACGCCACCGGGTTGCTCATCGAGGCGCGGACGCGGATGGTTTCGCGGAAGTCGCGGCCCCAGGCGTCCACGTAGCTTTCCCAGTGCTCGACATCGGCGAAGAGCCCACCCACGTCGTACCGCTCGAACGCGGCCCGTACGGCGGTGTCCACGGCTTCGCGGTCGATCTCCCATCCCTTGCCGTCCGGTCCCTCCGGGCGCTCCCAGATGCCGAGCGGCACGAACAGCCGGTCCTCGATGCGGCAGGCGACGAGCGCCGTGGCGTCGTCCCGGATGGAGCCGTCGAAGCCGAGGACGATGGCGTCCCCATCCGCGAGTTCGGCATCTGTGCGGCAGGCGTCCCACTCGTGCGGTGCGAAGAGCGCGTCATCCGCGGTGGCGACCTCGTTGAGGTAGAACCGCCGGGAGTCGGCGGGGTCGGTGCTGGTGTCGTAGATCTCTTCCAACACTCGGTCGATGAGCACCCATGGCGCATCCCGGTACAGGCGGGTGAGCGCGGCACGCACCTCGGCCTCGTCGGACAGGTCCTTGACGGCGGCTTGCGGGTGGTAGCGCATGAGCCCGCCCAACTCGCGTCGGGACAGGGCGTGTTCGGCGTCCTCGGCGGTCTTCTCGGCTACCGAGTCCTCGCCCGGAACCCACGTGTTCGTGGTCTCGATCGAGCGGCCGTTCATCTTGCCGAGGTTGCGGCGGATGGTCGCGGCCAGCTTCCGGCCACCGTTGGACGGCAACCACAAATGCGGCTCGTCGAGGATCGCGGCCGTGAGCCGCTGTCCCTCGCGGGAGGATGCCGACGCGGTGACCGGCTCCAGCTTGCCGAGCCGGGTACGGACGCGGGTCAGTCCGATGTCGAGCCCGGATATCGCGTGCGCGGCATCCCCCTCGCGCAGCATCGCCAGGACGAGCGACATGGTGTTGTCGGTCTGGTCCTGGCTGACCGCGGCGAGCTGGACATGGGGCGAAGGGTGCGGCCGGCCGACCGCCTCGCCCACCGCGTCGAAGCCGTCGAACACGGTTTCCGCCGCGAGCTCGCAGCACGCGAGCGCGCCGGCGAGCGGCGACTTGCCCGCGCCCTTGGGCATGACGACCTGGCCCCGGCGGAACAGCCACGAGCCGTGGCCATCGACGGCGTACCACCAGGCCACGACGCGGGCTTGGGTGTCCGTCCACCGCCACGAGTCCCCGGCGGCGCTGCCGTCCGGCTGCGCAAGGAAGGTTTCCCCCCACGCGAGCACGCCCCACCCAAGGGTGGGGATGCCATAGTCGGTGGGCATCCCGATGGGCAGACCATCGGGGGCGAGCGGAATGCGTTGTCCGGCAAGCGTGACGCGCAACGGTCACACCCCCTTGACGTTCCCCCATCGGGCGCGGGCGGCGGCGCGTGCCTGCTCGGACACCACGTTCTGTTTGCGCTGCGCGTCCGCCGGGGCGTCGGGCAGCTTCAACGACTTGAGCAACCCGGCAAGCACCGTGCGGTGCTGACGGACTTCGGAGACCAGCGGGGAGGCGACGAGCTGCCCCATGGACCCCTTGACCATCAGCGGGGCGTCGGTCAGCTCGGCTTCGAGGCGTTCCACGATGTCGGCTTCGCGGCAGGCGTCGCCGAGGATACGCGCCTCGTCGGGGCGCAGCTCGTACCGCTCGGTGATCTCGCGCCACAGGCGGCGGCCGGCGGCGCCGAGCTTGGCGGGCGAGCGAGGCTTGACCCGCTCGGTGTCGAACCCGGCCACGGTTGATCACCCCCCAACCGTGACGAAAGGCGTGTGAAAACAGCACGGAACCGCACGTATGGCCAGGGCGGCTATGACGCTGCGGTCAAAATCGGACATCCGGGGCGGGGGAATCCCCCCTGGGCTGCCGCGCCGATCAGGACGCTCAACGCGGCGACCGTCGCTTGCGGACCACTTTCGCGATCTTCTCGGCGCACGCATTCGGGGCGTCGTGCTCCCAGAAGCGCAGGACCAGCCATCCCGCTGCCTTGAGCCGTCGGTTCGTGTCATGGTCACGCTCGACATTGGTCCTGACCTTGTCGCTCCAGTAGGCGTCATTGGTCCGGGGCGAGACGTAGTGCTCAGGACAGCCATGCCAGTAGCAGCCATCGATGAAGACCGCGACCTTCGCCGGGCGGAAGACAAGGTCTGCCGTGCGCCGCAGGTCTTTGAGCGGACGGGCATCGACGCGGTACCGCAGGCCCTGAGCATGGACCAACCTGCGGATAAGCAGCTCGGGCTTCGTGTCGCGCCCCCGAATCGCCTGCATGTTCCGACGCCTCGCAGCCGACGACGCCCACGAGCCCGGTGGCGGCGTCCACTCTCTCGGCACTACGGCCTCCCGAGGTCCTTCCATCGGCTGATCTGGATCTCATGCCCACCCTATGACGAGCTGATCCAGACCTACCGCGAACGGGGCGAGCGGCGGTCAGCAGGGTGCGGCTCAGGGGGCCGCTTGCGTGGTCGACGGGCGCGGGACTTCGCGGCGGCCTTGCCGCCCTCGCTGCTCGACTTCGCGCGATGGCACGGGTCTGAGTGGATCGCGGCGAGGTTGTCGGGTGAGTGGTCGTCGCCGGGGGTGATGTGGTCGACCTGGTCGGCGCCATGCTTGCCGCAGACGTGGCAGATGCCGTTGTCGCGGCGGAGGATCGCGGCGCGGAGGACGGGCCAGTTCGGCGGTAGCCGCCTGGCGCGGTCGCTCGTGGTCCACGCCATGGCTACTCGCCCCGCCGGCCGGGCGGGATCTGCCGCATGAGGCGTTCGTACTCGCGTGGGCTGAGGTGGTAGCGCGGGTCCGGCTTCGGCTCGGTGCGCTCGCGTGCCGGGGCGGGTGCGGTGACGGTGGTCATGGGCTCGCCTTCCTCGGCGGTGCCGGCGCTCCGGGTTCGGGGAGTTCGTGGAGGTCGTAGCGGACCTTTCCTCGTCCGGTGCCGTGCTGGGTGATGCGGCCCTCATGTGCCCATCGGTAGACGGTGGTCACGGGACGTTGGGTGTAGGCGGCGGCCTCGTCAGGCCGTACGAGTATGGGGGCGCTCAACGCGCTCGACCTCCCTCGGGAAAGGCGAATGGGCCGCCCCACGGGGGAAGGGCGGCCCATTCGGGTCTGCGCGCGAGGAGACGGTGTGCCGCTGTGCGGTGACACGTCTTGCGCTCGTAACAGACGCTATTTTCACGGAGTTGGGATTGTCAACCGGCTTCGGGAGACCATTTCCGGGGCCGCGTTTCCTACCGTTTCAGCGAGTTGAATGAGTTGCCGACCGGACCAAATTCCCCGGCATTCCGAGCACTGGGCGGTGAGCGTTGCGGGGTTGGCGGTGACGCGTCCGCCGCACTCGCACGCGCCGAGGGGGATGCGCGGGGTGTCGCCGTCGATGACGCGGCGGGCTCGTCGGCACAGTGCGCCGATCTCGTGGGCGAAGTCCCCGGCAGTCGGGTGCTGTTCGGCGGCCCACGGGAGGTTGACGCGTAGCCGCTGTACGGCGCTGCTCACGCGGTCGCGGTCGGTGTCCCACTGGGGTTCGTCCCAGTCGAGGACGCGGTACCAGTCGGCCACCCATGAGACGAGGATGTCGGGGATACCGCCGGTGGCGGTGAGATTGAGGGCGTCGATGTTGCACGGTGCGGGCGCCTCTATGGATGTGCGTTTTCCGCTCGCCGCCGCTTTGGTGCCGACGAGATTTTCCAAGGTACGATAGAGAGACGGTATTTCGTCGAGTTGCGTTGCCACGCGTTCTTCGCAGACATGGCAGAGGTTTCGGCCCTCGTTTGTGCTGCGCGGGCAGTTCTGGCAATCGCTCATGGTCGCTGGCTCACCGTGCCTTCGTGCTGGGGACATCACGGCCGACGGAACTGAGCGCGCCCCGGATTGCCTCGGGAGCGCCGACAGCGGGGCCAGCGGCTCGGGAGCGCTGTTCACGAAGTGCGGCGAGGTAGGCGGGTACGTCGTCGGGGTCGGCGTCGGGGATTTGTGCAGCGAGGCCAGGACCCTGAAAGTCCTTGGCGCGGTTACTGCGGGTGCGGCGGATCTGGCCCACGATCTCCCCGACGGCGATGAAGGCTTTGCCCATGGCCACCAGGGCGACGACGGCGGCGCGGGCTTCGTCGAGGGTGTAGCCCTTGAGGACGTCGTGCCAGGCGTCGGGGGTGTACTCGTCGAACTTCTGCTGTGGGCACTGGGCGTGCACGTAGGCCGTGATCATGACGGCTTCCGCTTCGGTCATGGGGCGGGTTCCTCCTCCGGGGCCATGCGTGCTTGGGCTCGGGTCATGGCGCGGTTGATCCACTCGTCGGTCGCCTGTTGGCGGCGGTCCCGCAGGGGGACCACGGCCCCGCTGGTGAGGGCGGGGGCGTTCGGTGCGTGCTCGGAGACGGCGGGCAAGGAACGCCAGCCGGCGAGGAAGTAGCGGACCGAGCGGGGACGGTTGCGGGCGCCGTGCCATGCGGCGCGGGCGTGCTCCACGAGGACGGGAACGGTGCACCGGTCCATGAGGGCCTGCAACAGGACCCACTCCGCGGGGTCGAGCTGCCAGCCGACAATCATGCCCGCCTGGGTCATGGCGTCCACCAGGGGCCGTACGGGTTCAGCGATGCGCGGCCCGTCAGCATCCTCCGGGCTAGCTTGTTCTCTCTCCGCAGGAGAGAGAACACGGGTCGGGTCGGGACGGGACCACCGTGACGCTTCCGCACTGTCACGCTGTGACAGACCCTCTTGGCCTGCGGTTTCATCACCAAATGGGGAACCTTCCGCGCGGCTTTGACGATTTTCGGCCGATGATTCGTCGTCGAATCGCGGACGGTTCTTCCTCGAATCAGCGGTCTTTCGCTGCTGTTCGCGCCCCCGTCGCTGCCGCTCGGTGGCCTGGTCACGGTCTCGCTGGACCTTCGCTCGCGAGGGGTTGTAGACGAGGTAGTCGTGGATCACGTAGTCACCGACGGGCGGCTGCGGACACCGCGGGCAGGCGTGCCCGTGCTTGTGCCACAGGCCGACAGCCACGAGTTTGCGGACCTGGGGGGCGGTTCCGTAGAGCTGCGCGGTGATGGCGGGCACCACCCCCTCTGTGAGGTGCTGGGCGACGTAAGAGCCGCACCGCAACCACAGGCCGACGGCGGCGTTTCCGGCCTTCATGAGTTTCGGATGGCCGTGCGCGGTGTCGTCGACCTTGAACCAGGTCACCGTGGATACCTCCTCTCTCAGGTGGTCGTGTGGGGGTAGTCAGGCAGCCACGGCGTCCGGTGCAAGTCGGTCGAGGAGCAATCGCAGTGCTGCGGCAGTCTGTTGGGGCACCACGCCGTTGCCGAGGGCTTTGAGCTGTGCGCCACGGGACAGGCCGGGAACGGCCGTCACGTGGCCGTCTGGCAGGCCCATGAGCCATTCGGCGAAGGCCGGGTTCAGCCGGCCTCGATCGTCAGTTGGCCGTGGTGCGGGTCCGGCGATGCGTCCCCACCGTTCGACGGCTTCCGCGTACGGTCCCCACCAAGCGTGGTCATCACGTTCGACAGGTACACCTGGTGATTGCGCGCTCGCCGCTTCTCCGCCGTGGCGTCGTTTGACCCGCCGTCGCTGGCCGTCGGCGTCGGCAGCAGCCTCGCCGCCGTGCTCGCCAGGGTCAGACTGCCGTCGGGGTTGCGCTGGTTCGGACTCCCTTTCTCCCCGTCGCTCGCCTTCGGCGTGGGCAGCAGCCGCACCGCCAAGCCGAGCGGCAACCCCATGTCGCCCATGCCGGGGTGCCGGGCTTTCATCCGCTCGCGCCTGGCCTGCCAGACCTTCGGGTCGATGGTGTCCTGAATGAATCCGGCCGTCGGGGTCGGCAGCAGGCCACGCGGCGATGAACACGCGTTCCCTGCGGTGGGCAGCGCCGATCTCCGACGCGCGTACGCAGCACCATTCCGCATCGAACCCGAGGCCGGCCAGGTCGCCGAGTACGGCGCCGAGTGCCCGCAAAGCAGGCTCACCGCTTCCGTCTCCCACACACCACGGGCACGGCTCCACATGGCTATGTGCCTGCGTCGAGAGGAGACCGCGGACATTTTCAATCACCACCAGTCGGGGTTGTAGGGCTTCGATCGCGCGGGCCACGTGCAGCCACAGGCCCGAGCGAGTGCCTTCGGCGAGTCCGGCCATGCGGCCGGCGGTGCTCACGTCCTGGCATGGGAACCCGGCGGTGAGCACGTCGACCGGTTCGACGGCGTGGAAGTCCGCGGCGGTGAGGTCACCGAGGTTGGGCACGTCCGGCCAGTGGTGAGCGAGGATCTTCGAGGCGTTCGGGTCGTACTCGCAGTGCCAGGCCACCGAGCCGCCGAGTACGTCGATGACGCCCATGTCGAGCCCGCCGTAGCCGGAGCACAGCGAGCCGATACGGAGTGCGTTCACTCGTCACCGCCGTCCGGCTCGGCGGCGTTGTCGCAGCCGAAGGCGTCGGCGATGTGGTGCAGGGCGGCGGGCACGCAATCTCTGGGCATGTTGCCGCTCAGCTCGACGAGCCCGTCATGGCCGACGAGGACGACGAGGGCGGCGTCACCAGGAGTGATGACGCGGATGTTGATGTCGTCGGCGTTCACTGCGCGTCTCCCTCGTCGCTCGGTACGCCCCAAAGCGGTGCGGCGGTGGTGCTGTTGGCGCTCTCGTCGGCCGGGGGCTCGTCGTCGGCGGTGGCTGTCTCTGCGGGCTCGGTTTGATCGTTTTCAATGCTGGGGGGTGTGTCGGACACCTTCCGGCGCCGTCGTACGATCCGGGTCTCGCCCGTGGCACCGTCGGCGAGTTCTTCCGCCGCGTACGGGACGCCGTGCAGCACGTCGGAGGCGGTCAGTCGGCACGCTTCCGCGGTGGCGCGGGCCAGGAGCATCGCCTTGGGCTGCTTCTTCCAGTTGTCCTTGCCGGTCAGCTGGGCGTCACGGGCGCGCTCGATGGTCCATTCCGAGCGGTGGACCTCGCTTTCGCCCGCGCGCCGTCCACAGACCACGGCGCGGGTGGCGGTGGATTCCTCTTCCCAGATGGCATGGCCGTGGGACTGGACGAGTCCGCGCATCGCGTTCGCCCTCATCGCCGGAGTGCCCTTGATCAGGTCGAACGATCGCAGCGCGGCCATCGGGGACAGGCCCATCTCGTTGCCGGTCAGGATGGCGGCGGTGACCTCGTGCGGCTTGCCTCGGAAGGCTTCGGGAACGAACGACGTTCGGGAGAGGGATTCGGCGATGGTGAACGCGGCGCGCGCGGAGTCAGCCCACGCGACGAGTTCGGCGACCGTGCCGCGCGGCGCGGCGGGGGCGTCGAGGGTGGCCGGCAGGGGCTCGCTCATCGGCTGGTCTCCATGGTCTTGAGCAGGTGTGCGGGGGTCACCGGGTCGTGGACAAGCGCGGGAAGTGTCTTGGAAGCGCGGGCCACGGCGGCGATGTCGAGGAACAGCCGGAACGTTTCGTCGCTCGTGTCGAGCGGATGCACGCTGTACCCATCGGGCCGGATGTGGACGGCGTACGTGGCGGTGATGTTGAGCCGCGCCATCGGGGACTCGGTGCCCTCCTCGTTCAGGTGGAAGTCGGCGTACCGGTAGGCGGCGAGCTGCAACGCGGTGTCCGGCCAGATGCCGGACGCGCTGGTCTTGTAGTCGAACAACGCGACCTGTCCGCCTGGGAGTTCGGCCACCAGGTCGAGCGTCCCGGCGTAGTGGTGGGCGCGCGAGCCAACCGGCGCCTCGGTGAGCAGCGGGCGGACGCCCCAGTCGTCGAGGAAGTCCGCGCACGCCGAGACGTACCCGTACAGCTCGTCGGGGACATCGGCGTCCTCGTCGTGTGAGAGGGCGTCGGCGTAGCGGTGGACTTCGGTACCACGGGCCGCGGCCGCGTTCCGCTCTCGGAACGGGGCACGGCGGATCTCGTCGTATGCCGAGTCAGCCTCACCGGAGGCGACGAGCGGGGCGAGGGTGCGCCAGTTCTCGACCGCGTACCGGGCCGCGGACTTCGCGGCCCACGGGACGAGTGCCGGCTTGGGAAGGCCGCCGCCGATGAGGGTGGTGACACCGGTGACCGGCTCATCGTCGAGGGTGTAGGCGTGGCCCCGCTTGTTCTCGGTGCGCACCAGCGTCATCGTGCGGCCCCTTCCCGAATGCGCGCGGTCGTGGTCTGCGCGGCGTGGTGGTAGAGATCGGCGGCCAAGAGGCGCGCGTCCCGCTCTGGCATCGCGAAGTCGACGGGCGGCAGAGAGTCCATGAACGCCTCGCGCGCGGCGTCGAGCGCGGCCGCGGCCCCGTTCACGACGTGCTCGGGCAGGTCCCGGACCTCTTCGAGGTTCGCCATGCCCTCGTAGGTACGGCGCCGGGCCGCTATCTCTTCGAGCATGTCGGCGACGCCGTGCGGGTCCTGGGCGTACTCGGTAGCGATGATCTCGGCAACGAGTTCGGCGATGTCCTCGGCCGAGAGCACCACGCGCCGCCCGTCCTCGTGCAGGCGGACCGCGATCATGCCGCCTCCCCGTGGTTGATGTTCTGCTCGCCTTCCTCAGCGGCCGCGGTGCAGCCGGCCCGTATCTCGGCGGCGAGGGACAGCACACCCTCGGCCGCTCGTTCCACGAGCGCCGCGAAGTCGGCGGCGCGCTTCGGCTCGTGTTCGGCGAGGACTTCGACCCATCGCGCCGCCTGCTGCGCCTCACTCAGCGCCCGGAACGCTTCTCGCGTCGTCAGCACCGCTTCGACTCCGACGAGTTGCCGAACGGTCGGCGGTGCGGGCGCCTCGCCCTTCTGCTGGTCGAGGTACGACCTCGTCAGGCGCCCCCGCAGCGCGACGAGATCAGCGGTGTTCATGGCCACGTACGGCGTGCTCATCGGGCCGCGCCTTCCGAGTGAGCCGTGGCGGCCTCACAGGCATCGACATAGGCGATCAGCTCGGTGAGCCGGTACATGACCCGACCTTCCATACGGAAGCACTTCGGGCCACGGCCACGGTGACGCCAGCTCCGGAGCGTCGGCACGGCGACGCCGAGATACCCGGCGGCCTGCTTGGTTGTGAGGAGCTTGGGTTCAGAGGCGGCGGCACCTTGCAGCAGCCGCAGCGCGAGGGAAGTCGGGGACAGTTCGTCGGACACGCAGCACCCTCCCAAGTGCGCTTGGCACATGACCAAGCGCCGAGCGAGGCCCCATGATTACGTAAGAATCGGTAGCGAAGCAACGAGCTTTCGGAAGTAATCGGAGGGCTGCGTTTCCTGGCGTTGCATATTGCGGCAGAGTGTTGCAGAGTTCGTATCGAAACCGGCCAACGCGGCGTGCGCGCTGTGTTTCGCGACTGGAGAAGTGACGTGAACCGTGATGCCTCAGCCTGGCGACGGCTCGGCGACCTGATCAGGGCCCACCGCGTCCGCAAGGACTGGACACAGGAACAGCTCGCCAAGAACGCCGGCGTCTCAACGAAGAGCGTCGTTACGGCGGAGTCCGGCAAGGTGCCGACCCGCGTGCCGCCGACCCTCGAACGCATCACGGTCGCGCTCGGGTGGGCGCCCGGCGCCGTGGATGCCGTGCTCGACAAGCGCGACCCGGACGAGCGCGAGCCGGAACAAGCCGCCGTCGTCCCGATCCCGGTCAACCCCACCGGGCGCGCGGTCGCCGCACTGCGCGGCGCGATGGAGTTCAGCCGCGTGTGCGCCGAGATGGGTGCGGACCCCACGGTCCTCGAACACTTCGACGCCGCCGCCGAGGAACTGCTGTCCTCGGCCGTCGCCGCGCAAGCGGCAGACCTGTCCCGCCCCCGGCGCCTCAATCAGGAGCACTACGCGGCCGTCGCCCACTCACCTCGCGGCGACGGCGGCCCCGCGGCGGACCGGGACATCGTGGACGAGGTGGTCCGCAAGTTCGACGCGGAACTGTCCGAGCAGTAACCAGCTACGGACAGTGATCAAAGTTGCGCAAGGGGGAAGCGGAACTGTTGAATCGAACACGCGTCTGATATACGGGGAGCGGAGGACGCGTGCACGGCGGCCAGGACAATGACAAGAGAATCCGCGCGGTGTCCTGGCTACCCGTCCAACCCCGAGTACCCCGAAGCCCGTACAACCCATGGGACGAGGCCGACGAGCTCGGCTTGCACGTGCGCTACGCGCCGCTCGCCGACTCGTGGTCATGGTGGATACCGTCCCGGCGGCTCATCGTCCTCGCGGAACGGATGAATGACGCCGAAGCACGCTGCGCCCTGGCCCACGAGGTCCAGCACGCCAACCACGGCGATACCGAACCGGCGGACTACCGCGAGGCCGTGCGGCAGGAGGTCCTCGCCGATGAGACGGCGGCGCGCAAGCTCGTCCCCGTCGTCGAGCTTCACGACATCCTGAAGTGGACCACCGACCCGATTGAGGCCGCGCACGAGCTGAGCGTCACCGAGCACATGATGCGCGTACGCTTCCGCGTCCACCGCCGGGACATGCGGAGTCTGGACACGCTGAAGCTCGACACCTGAGACACCACGGGGATCAGGCGGCGAGTTCTCCGCCGGCGGCATGACGCGCCTTCCATGCGTCGACATCCCCGCGCGCGTATCGAACGCGCGCACTCCGCCCCGATCCGAGCTTGATGAAGCGCGGCCCCTCGTCACGCCACCGCCAGTTCGCGAGCGTCCTCACGGAGACACCCAACTCGTCGGCGAGCTCTACGGGGGTCAGGTCCGGCTTATCCACAACATCGCTCCCGTCTCGCGCCCCACCCGATTCGGCCCGTAGGGTCGGCTCGGATAGTACAGGTGGATGCAGAGATTACTCAAGAGCTATTGCTAACCATCCATTTGAGATGGAAGGATGCGGGACGTGAACGAGGTACCGGGCGGCTCTGGCCGCAAGCTCACCAAGAACCCTCTCGGCCCATCGGGCGAGTACGTGCGGCTGAACGTCGCACGACTGCGGGCGGCTCGCGGATGGGACAAGACCGAACTCGCCCGACGCGTGCGAGACCTCGGCCGCCCCATGCCCGACCTGGGCATTCCGCGCATCGAGCAGGGCACGCGACGCGTCGACGTTGACGATCTCGTCGCCCTCGCCGTCGCGTTGGACGTGAACCCCTCGGCGCTGCTCTTGCCGCCGACCGACGGCGACACCGAGCGGTGCGGGGTGACCGGAGCGGGAGAGGTGAACGCGAAGGCCGCGTGGGACTGGGCGGACGGACAACGTCCGTTGATGTATGGCGACGACCCATCGGCCGCGCATCTTCAGTTCCTCATGTCAGCGCGCCCGAGCGGACGCCGGCTGACGAACATGCCCGAGGTACCTCATGATCCCGACGAATAGGAGCGCCACTAGATGGCACGGGTCTGGATAGAGGACCGACAGAAACACAAGAGCTATCAGGAGGCGGTGAAGCGGGCGAAGGCCGCGAAGAAGGACCCGCCCGGCCGTTGGCGGGTGCGGTGGTACGGCCCCGACGGCAAGCCGAAGTCGCAGACGTGCGCCAGGAAGCCGCAGGCCGAGAAGGTCCAACAAGAGCTGTTGGACCGGCTCGACAAGGGTTCGTATCGCGACCCTTCCGCCGGGAAGACGCTGTTCTCCGCGGTGGCCGAGGAGTGGCAGAAGGCACTGCGGAAGCAGGGGCGGAAGACGAAACACGATTACGACGAGGCGCTACGGCTCTACGTCCTCCCGAAGTGGGAGACGTGGAAGGTGGCGGCCATCAAGTGGGAGGACGTTTCCGCCTGGGTGGACGCCCTGTGCACCGAGCCGGGGGTGTCCGGGCGGAAGCTGTCCCCCGCCCGGATCATCAAGGTCTTCGGCGTCTTCCGCATGGTCATCAAACACGCGGTGAAGTCAGGCAAGATCGCTGCGAACCCAGCCGCCGAGCATGACCTACCGGTCATCGGGGACGACGACGAACATGTCTATCTGTCGTACGACCAGCTTGAGGCGCTGGCACGCGCGGCCGGCGAGTACGGGCCGATGATCCGGTTGCTCGGGTACTCCGGCATCCGGTGGGGCGAGTCCATCGCCATCGCGTCCGGGCGGCTCGACCTCGATACGCGGCGGCTGCGCATCGTGCAGGCATACTCCGACGTGAAGGGCGTGCTCGAACTCGGGCCGGGCAAGACGCACGAGAAACGCACGGTGCCGCTGCTGCCCTCGCTCGTCGAGGAGCTGCGCCCGCTGGTCTCGCGCGACGACACCACCGCCCTCGTCTTCAAGGCTCCCAAAGGCGGCCCGCTGCGGTACAACAACTTCCGCACGCGGGTGTTCAACAAGGCCGTGAAGGCGGCCGGGCTCGGCGACCTCGGGATCACACCGCACAAGCTGCGGCACACCGCCGCGTCACTCGCCATCGCGGCCGGCGCGGACGTGAAGGTCGTACAGACGATGTTGGGGCACAAGTCCGCCGTCATGACGCTCGACCTGTACGGGCACCTCTGGCCGGACCGGCTCGACGAGGTGGCGGACCGCCTCGAAGAGGGGCGGCAACTCCTGTTGGAACGGCGCCGCGTTCTCTCGAAGTTCGGCGGACTGCTCGCCGGGCTGCGTGAGCGCCGCGCCGACGAGCCCCAGGAAGAGAACGAAGAGAACGAGGTCAGCACCGCGCCTCTGGCTATCGCTGCGTGAGCGGAGCGGTGTGTACTAAATGCGTACTGCCCGGCGGGTAGACCCACCGGGCAGTGACACAAACAGCCTGTGACCAGGCATTTCCTGAGCCGCCTTCGGGATTCGAACCCGAGACCTACGCATTACGAGTGCGTTGCTCTGGCCAACTGAGCTAAGGCGGCGTGGTGCGCGGCCCAGTCTACACATCGCAGAGGGGTGGTCTGTAACCGGTTTACGGGCTGGTCAGGGGAGGGCGGCGGTGGGTGTGAGGCGGGTCACTTGCAGCGCTTGTTCTTGGGTGGGGTGGTGCCGTCGAGGAGGTAGGTGTTGATCGCGGCGTCGATGCAGTCGCTGCCGCGGCCGTAGGCGGTGTGGCCGTCGCCCTCGTAGGTCAGGAGGGTGCCGCTGGCGAGCTGGCCGGCGAGGGCCTTGGCCCAGGTGTAGGGGGTGGCCGGGTCGCGGGTGGTGCCGACGACGACGATCGGGGAGGCGCCCTTGGCCTCGATGCGGTGGGCCTTGCCGGAGGACTTGATCGGCCAGTACGCGCAGTTCAGAGCGGCCCAGGCGAAGTTGTCGCCGAAGACCGGGGATGCCTTGCGGAAGCTGGGCAGGGCGGCGCGTACCTGGTCGGGGCTGGTGAAGGCGGGCGCGAGGTCGAGGCAGTTGACGGCGGGGTTGGCGTACATCTGATTGGCGTAGGTGCCGTTGGGGTCGCGCTCGTAGTAGCTGTCGGAGAGGGTGAGCAGCCCGCGGCCGTTGCCGGCCTTGGCCTGGGCGAGGTAGTCGCGCAGCATCGGCCAGGCGCGCTGGTCGTACATCGCGGCGATGACGCCCGTGGTGGCGAGGGATTCGGTGAGCTTGCGCTCCTCGCCCGTCTCCGCGGGATGGGCGTCCAGCTTCTTGAAGAGGGCGGAGAGCTGCTGCCCGGCGTCCTCGGTGCTCTTGCTGCCCAGCGGACAGCCCTGCTTCTTGATGCAGTCCGCGGCGAACGCCGTGAAGGCGGTGTTGAAGCCGGCGGTCTGGTCGATGTTGATCGTGCGGGCGTCGAGGTCCGGGTTCATGGCGCCGTCGAGGACCATACGGCCGGCGCGGGTGGGGAACAGGCCGGCGTAGGTCGCGCCGAGGAAGGTGCCGTAGGAGGCACCCACATACGTCACCTTCTTGTCGCCCAGAACAGCGCGCAGCACGTCCATGTCGCGGGCCGCTTCGATCGTGGAGACGTGTGCGAGCACCTTGCCGGAGCGGGACTGGCAGCCCTTGGCGAAGTCGCGGTAGGCGGTGGTGAGCTTGTCGACCTCGTCCGGGGAGTCCGGGGTCGGGTCGGTCTGGGTGTAGCGGTCCATGTCCTTGTTGGACAGGCACTCGATCGGCTCGCTACGGGCCACACCGCGCGGGTCCATCGCCACCATGTCGTACCGCGCGCGGACCGGCGCGGGCTGCGGCGCGTACTGCTGGAGGTAGTCGATCGCCGAACCGCCGGGGCCGCCCGGATTGACCATGAGGGAGCCCAGCCGGCTGCCGGGGCCGGTGGCCTTCTTGCGGGCCACCGCGAGCTTGAGGTCCGTGGCCGCGCTGGGCTTGGCGTAGTCCAGGGGCGCCTTCAACGTCGCGCACTCGAAGCCCGCGACTCCGCAGGCGTGCCAGTTCAGCTTCTGGTCGTAGTACGGGCGGAGCTTGGCCGGGATGGCGGTCGGGAGGGGCTGGAGGGAGCTGTCGGCGGGGCGCGGAGCACCGGCCTCCGTCGTACGGCCCGAGGACGCGTCGGCGTCGGGGGACGAACGCTCCGAGGAGCAGCCGGAGATCAGCAGAGCAGAGGCCGCGAGGAAGGCGGCGGAGGTGCGGAGCAGGCGGCTGGTGGACATGGGCGGTCCCTTGGTCTCGGTCCCCTGGATCTGGAGCCTGGAGTGCGGGGAGCGGGTGTGGGTGGGGGTGTCGCTGTGGGGCGTGGAATGCGGTGTGGTCCTTGAGGGGGTGGGAGGTGGGGGTGGGGGGTGGGGGGTGGGTGAGGCGCGGGGTGGGGCGGGATCGGGTGGGGTTGGCCTGGCCCGGACGGAGCGTGTTCGCGTGGGGACTTTGTGTGATCGGCCTCTCGAAGGGGGTGGTGGGGTGGGGGTTGTGGGGGTTCGGTTGTTGGTTGGTTGGTGGGTGGGTGGTCCGGGGCGGGGTCAGCCGGATCGGAGGGCGGCCGTCATTGCCTCTACTGCCAGGAGGGGGGCCACGTTGCGGTCCAGGGCGTCGCGGCAGGCGATGACCGCCTCTATGCGGCGGAGGGTGCGTTCGGGGGTCGAGGTGGTGGCGATGCGCTGGACGCTGTCGCGCACCTCGTCGTTGGCGAGGGGGACCGAGGCGCCCATCTGGAGGGCGAGGACGTCGCGGTAGAAGCCGGTGAGGTCGACCAGGGCCAGGTCGAGGCTGTCGCGCTGGGTGCGGGTCGCGCGGCGCTTCTGCTTGTCCTGGAGCTCCTTCATGACGCCGGCGGTGCCGCGGGGCAGCCGGCCGCCCGTGCCGGCGGCGGCACCGAGGGCCGCGCGCAGCTCCTCGGTCTCCTTCGTGTCGACCTCCTCGGCGACCTGCTTGGCGTCCTCCCCCGCGGCGTCGATCAGCTCCTGGGCGGCCTTGAGGCAGCCGCCGATGTCGTCGACGCGGAGGGGGAGCTTGAGCACCGCCGCGCGGCGGGCGCGGGCACGCTCGTCGGTGGCGAGGCGGCGGGCCCGGCCGATGTGGCCCTGGGTGGCGCGGGCGGCGCGATCGGCGGCCTCCGGGTCGATGCCGTCGCGCCGTACGAGGACGTCGGCGACCGCGCCGACCGGCGGCGTACGCAGGCTGAGGTGGCGGCAGCGGGAGCGGATGGTGGGGAGCACGTCCTCGATGGAGGGGGCGCACAGGAGCCAGACCGTACGGGGGGCCGGCTCCTCCACGGCCTTGAGGAGGACGTTGCCGGCGCCTTCGGTGAGGCGGTCGGCGTCCTCCAGGACGATCACCTGCCAGCGGCCGCCGGCCGGGGAGAGCGAGGACCGGCGGACCAGTTCGCGGGTCTCCTTGACGCCGATGGACAGCAGGTCCGTACGGACGATCTCGACATCGGCATGGGTGCCGACCAGTGCCGTGTGGCAGCCGTCGCAGAAGCCGCAGCCCGGGGCGCCACCGAGCGCGCGGTCCGGGCTGACGCACTGCAGGGCGGCGGCGAAGGCGCGGGCCGCGGTGGAGCGGCCGGAACCGGGCGGGCCCGTGAACAGCCAGGCGTGCGTCATCTGGGAGGCGCCGCCGCGGTCGGCCGCCGGCTGCGGCGGCTCGCCGGGCCCGGCCTGCTGCGCGGCGTGCTCGGCCGTGACGACGGCGTCCGCATCGCGCGCGGCGGCGGCCAGCTGCGCCGTCACCCGGTCCTGGCCGACCACGTCGTCCCATACCGCCATCGCGCCTGCCGTTCCTTTCCGTTCCGTACTGCTCGTGACTCGCTCGACCCATTGTGGTGCAACCCACTGACAAACGAATCCGGAAGCCGTCTCCAGCGGCCGGTCGGCGCCCCCGTCCGGAAACGGAAAACGGCCGTGGCCGCAGCATGTCCGCTGCGGCCACGGCCGGTGGTGCGGGCCCCGTCGTTCGGCCGTGACGCGCCTAGCGGCGCCGTCCCCGACCGCCCCGGTCGCCGCCGTCGCCCGTGCCGCCGTCCGCGTCGTCGCCCTGGTGCGGGCCGAGCAACTCGTCGGCGAGCGTCGGCAGATCGTCCAGCGGGGTCTCCTCCGCCCATTCGGGTCGGGGGCGGCTGCGCTGCGCGGGCTGTGCCGGGTGACCCGTCGACGGGTCGATCTGCGGGAGTTCGCGGGTGCGCTCCACGCCCGACTCGGCCGCGGAGGGGCCCCCGGCCTCCTCGTTCGGGGCCTCCTTGCGGAACATCCACGGCGGCACCCGGTCGGTCGGGTCACCGTCCCGTACGCCATCGGAGTGGGCGTCCGGCCGTACGGGTGGCAGCACGGTGGTCTGCTCGGCGTCGGAGCCGTGGCTCCCGCGCGCGTCCCGCTCCTGGCTGACCGAGGGCAGCACGGTGGTCTGCTCCGCGTCGGAGGCCCGGTTTTCCCGCGTCTCCCGCTCCTCGCGCACCGGGGGCAGCACGGCGGTCTCGTCGGCCGCGCCGGAAGCCTCGCCGCCCCGGGGAGCCTCGGGCCACGTCACCGACTCCGTCCGCTCCTCGTCCGCTCCGGAACCGGCGGAGTCCGCCGAGCCGCCCTCGCCCAGCCGCTTGCGCAGATCGGCCACCGGCGTCTCCGCGGTGGGCGCCTCGGCCTCCTCGCGAGCCTTGGCCTCCGCCGCGGCCGCCGCCTCGGCCGCCTCCACCCGCGCCTGCTCGGCGCGCAGCAGGGCCTCCTCGGCCTTGCGCTGCTTCTCCAGGCGGCGCTCCTCGGCCTCCTGGCGCAGCCGTGCCTGCTCCTCGTGCTGCTTGCGCAGCCGCTCCTGCTCGGCCTGGCGGGCCCGCTCCTCGGCCTCGCGGCGCTGCCGCTCCTCCTCCGCCGCCTGGCGGGCCTCCTCGGCGCGCTGCCGGGCCTCGGCGGCCTGCCGGGCGGCCTCCAGCGCCTTGGCCTGCTCGGCCTCCTGGCGCTTGCGCTCCTCTTCCTCGGCGCGCAGCTTGGCGAGCTGCTCCTGGCGCTCACGCTCCAGGCGCGCCTCCTCCGCCTTGCGCGCGGCCTCCTCCTCGGCCCTGCGGCGGGCCTCCTCCTCGGCCGCCTTGCGGGCCTCGGCCTGCGCCTGGACCTCGGCCTCGGACAACGGGAGGACCTGGTCGAGGCGGTGCCGTACGACGGTGGTGACGGCCGCGGGCTCCTGCCCGGCGTCGACGACCAGATAGCGCGCGGGGTCGGCGGCGGCCAGGGCCAGGAAGCCGGCCCGTACCCGCTGGTGGAAGGCGGCGGGCTCGGACTCCAGCCGGTCCGGTGCCTCGGTGAAGCGCTCGCGGGCGGTCTCCGGGGAGATGTCGAGCAGCACGGTCAGGTGCGGGACCAGGCCGTCGGTCGCCCAGCGGGAGATCCGGGCGATCTCCGTGGGCGCGAGGTTGCGCCCGGCGCCCTGGTAGGCGACCGAGGAGTCGATGTACCGGTCGGTGATGACGACCGCGCCGCGCTCCAGGGCGGGCCGGATGACGCTGTCGACGTGCTCGGCCCGGTCGGCGGCGAACATCAGCGCCTCCGCACGGTCCGAGAGTCCGGACGTCGAGACGTCCAGGATGATCGAACGCAGTCGCTTGCCGATGGCGGTGGCGCCCGGTTCACGGGTCACCACGACCTCGTGGCCCTTGGCGCGGATCCACTCGGCGAGCGCCTCGACCTGGGTGGACTTACCGGCGCCGTCGCCGCCCTCCAGGGCGATGAAGAAGCCGGTGGCGGCGGGCGTCTGCGTCGGGTCGCCGCCGCGCAGCGCCTCGCGCAGATCGCGTCGTAGCGATACGCCCTCGCGGTCGTCGAGCTTGCTCAGGACCAGGGCGGCGACCGGCAGCAGCAGCGCGCCGACCAGCATCAGCGCGTAGGCGGCGCCCCCGTAGGAGAAGTCGAAGGTGCCGTTGCCCAGGTGGTGCGGGCCGATGACGGCCGCGAGCAGGGGCGAGACGATGGCGGCCAGTGCGATCGCGAGCCGTACGACGGCGTGCAGATGCTCGGTCGTACGGGCGGTGCGGAACTCCTCGGACTCCTGGTCCAGCAGGGTGTGTCCCGTATTGGCGGCGATACCGGCGCCGCCACCGGCCAGCAGCGCGAGCACCACGACCGTCGTCACGTCCGGGACCAGGCCCATGGCCAGCAGTGCCAGGCCGGTGGCGGCGATCGCCAGGGCGAGCAGCCGGCGCCGGGAGAGCGCGGGCAGCACCCGTCGGGCGCCGCGGATGCCGACGGCCGTACCGCCGGTCAGCGCGAGCACCAGGAGCGCGAAGGTGGCCGGTCCGCCCGACAGGTCGTAGGCGTGGAGTACGGCGAGCGAGACGGCCGAGGCGATCCCGGCGGCGACCGCCGCGCAGGCCGGCACCAGCAGCGGGATCGCTCCCGTACGGCCCTTGTCCCCGCCCGGCCGGGCGCCCTCCGCCGTGTCACCGGTGGACTTGGGGCGGTGCAGCCCCTCCAGGGGGGACCGGGGCCGCGGCGTCTGCGTACCGGGAAGCTCGATGAAGTAGAGGATCGATACGGAGGCGGCGAACAGCCCGGCGGCCACATAGGAACCGAGCGCGACCTGGTGGAGGTGGAACCAGTCGATGCCGGTGCCCAGGAGCTTGCTGATCAGCGTGACGACTACCAGGGCGGTGGCCGCGATCGGCAGCGAGACGAAGGTCGTGCGCATCGACAGCCGGCGCAGGGCGTCCCTGTTGTCCGGCAGCGGCCGTACCGCGGCGCCCTCCGGGGGCGGGGTGGGCAGCAGTCCGGGGGCCGCGCTCTCCCGGCAGACCGTCCAGAAGCGCTCGGCGACGCCGGTGACGAAGACCGTGACCAGCAGCCAGGCCAGCGCGTCGGCCGGCGTCCAGTCGATCCACAGCGGGGCGATGACCAGCAGCGCGAGCCGCACCACATCCGCGCCGATCATCGTCCAGCGCCGGTCCAGCGGCCCGGAGGGCGCCGTGAGCGCCGAGAGCGGCCCCAGCAGGACGGCCCCGAAGAGCAGCATCGCCAGCATCCGGGCCGCGAAGACCGTGGTGACGGCCAGGGCGACGCCCCGATAGCCGCCACCGAAGACGGCCTCGCCCCCCACCGGTACGTACAGCGCCGCCTGGAGGGAGAGCACTATCAGGACAAGCATGGACAGGGCATCGCCGATGCCCCCGACAAATTGGGCGCTCCACAGCCGCTTCAGCGGGGGGAACCGCAACAGGGCTCGCACCGCGCGCTCGCGGGAATCCGCCGCCAGGGCGCCTGAAGTGGGGGTCACGACCGTTGGCTGCTCGGTACGCGTCATCTCGCCAGCCTATCGGGACGGTCCGCGCCGTCGGGCGCCCGCCCGAACAAACGGGCGGGCTCGACGGAACACGTCCGTCTTGCCCGCCCTTGTCCTGCGCCGAAAGCCCGGCGGCACGGTCTCAGTCGTCGGCCGACGCCGCCGTCTTCTTGGCCGCCGCGGTCTTCGCGGTGGCCTTCTTGGCGGTCGTCTTCTTCGCCGTGGTCGTCTTCTTGGCCGCGGTCTTCTTCGCGGCGGTCGTCTTCTTCGCCGCCGTCTTCTTGGCCGTGGTCTTCTTCGCCACCGCCTTCTTGGCGGTCTTCTTCGCCGGCCCCTTGGCGCGCTTCTCCGCCAGCAGCTCGTAGCCGCGCTCGGCGGTGATCGTCTCGACGTCGTCGTCCCGCCGCAGCGTCGCGTTGGTCTCGCCGTCGGTGACATACGCGCCGAAGCGGCCGTCCTTGACCACCACCGGCTTGCCGCTGACCGGGTCCGTGCCCAGCTCCTTCAGCGGCGGCTTGGCGGCGGCCCGCCCGCGCTGCTTGGGCTGGGCGTAGATCGCCAGCGCCTCGTCGAGGGTGATGCTGAAGAGCTGCTCCTCGTTCTCCAGGGAGCGCGAGTCGGTGCCCTTCTTGAGGTACGGGCCGTAGCGGCCGTTCTGCGCGGTGATCTCCACGCCCTCGGCGTCCGGGCCGACGACCCGCGGCAGCGACATCAGCTTGAGCGCGTCCTCAAGGGTCACCGTGTCCAGGGACATCGACTTGAAGAGCGAGGCGGTGCGCGGCTTGACCGCGTTCTTCCCGGTCTTCGGGGTGCCCTCGGGCAGGACCTCGGTGACGTACGGGCCGTAGCGGCCGTCCTTGGCGACGATCTCGTGGCCGCTGACCGGGTCGGTGCCCAGCGCGAAGTCGCCGCTGGGCTTGGCCAGCAGCTCCTCCGCGTACTCCACGGTCAGCTCGTCGGGCGCGAGGTCGTCGGGGACGTCGGCCCGCTGGTGGCCCTCGGAGTCCTTCTCGCCGCGCTCGATGTACGGGCCGTAGCGGCCGACCCGCAGCTTGATGTCGTCGCTGACCGGGAACGAGGAGATCTCCCGGGCGTCGATCGCGCCCAGGTCCTCGACCAGCTCCTTCAGCCCGCCGAGGTGGTCGCCGTCGCCGTTGCCGGCGTCCGAGGCGGCGCCCACCGAATCCGCGTCCTCGCCCTCGCCGAAGTAGAAGCGCCGCAGCCACGGCACGGCCTGCGCCTCACCACGGGCGATGCGGTCGAGGTCGTCCTCCATCTTGGCAGTGAAGTCGTAGTCGACCAGGCGGCCGAAGTGCTTCTCCAGGAGGTTGACCACCGCGAAGGACAGGAACGACGGGACGAGCGCGGTGCCCTTCTTGAAGACATAGCCGCGGTCCAGGATCGTGCCGATGATCGACGCGTACGTCGACGGGCGGCCGATCTCGCGCTCCTCCAGCTCCTTGACCAGCGTGGCCTCGGTGTAGCGGGCCGGCGGCTTGGTGGCGTGGCCGTCGGCGGTGATCTCCCGCGCGGCCAGCGCGTCGCCCTCGGCGACCTGCGGCAGCCGGCGCTCGCGGTCGTCCAGCTCGGCGTTGGGGTCGTCGGCGCCCTCCACGTAGGCCTTGAGGAAGCCGTGGAAGGTGATCGTCTTGCCGGACGCGGTGAACTCGGCGTCGCGGCCGTCGGCGGCCCGGCCACCGATCTTGACCGTGACGGAGTTACCGGTGGCGTCCTTCATCTGCGAGGCGACGGTGCGCTTCCAGATCAGCTCGTAGAGCCGGAACTGGTCGCCGGTCAGCCCGGTCTCGGCCGGGGTGCGGAAGCGGTCGCCGGAGGGGCGGATCGCCTCGTGCGCCTCCTGGGCGTTCTTGACCTTGCCGGCGTACGTGCGCGGCTTGTCCGGCAGGTAGTTCGCGCCGTACAGATGCGTCACCTGCGCCCGGGCCGCGGCGACCGCGGTGTCCGAGAGCGTGGTGGAGTCCGTACGCATATAGGTGATGAAGCCGTTCTCGTACAGCTTCTGCGCCACCTGCATGGTCGCCTTGGCGCCGAAGCCGAGCTTGCGGCTGGCCTCCTGCTGGAGGGTCGTCGTACGGAACGGGGCGTACGGCGAGCGGCGGTAGGGCTTGGACTCGACCGAGCGCACCGCAAAGTCGGCGTTCTCCAGGGCGGCGGCGAGCGCGCGGGCGTTCGCCTCGTCCAGATGGAGCACATCGTTCTTGAGCTGCCCGTTGGGGCCGAAGTCGCGGCCCTGCGCGACCCGGCGGCCGTCGACGGTGTTCAAGCGGGCGGTCAGGGTCGACGGGTCGCTCGCGTCACCGGCCCGGCCGGTGGAGAAGGTGCCGGTCAGGTCCCAGTACTCCGCGGAGCGGAAGGCGATGCGCTCGCGCTCCCGCTCGACGACCAGCCGGGTCGCGACGGACTGCACACGGCCGGCCGACAGCCGGGGCATGACCTTCTTCCACAGGACCGGCGAGACCTCGTAGCCGTAGAGGCGGTCGAGGATCCGCCGGGTCTCCTGGGCGTCGACCAGCTTCTGGTTGAGGTCGCGCGGGTTGGCGACGGCCTCGCGGATCGCGTCCTTGGTGATCTCGTGGAAGACCATCCGGTGGACCGGGACCTTGGGCTTGAGGATCTCCTGCAGATGCCAGGCGATGGCCTCGCCCTCGCGGTCCTCATCTGTGGCGAGGAAGAGTTCGTCGGACTCGGCCAGCAGCTCCTTGAGCTTCTTGACCTGGTCCTTCTTATCGCTGTTGACCACATAGATCGGCTGGAAGTCGGCATCGACGTTCACGCCGAGGCGGGCCCAGGGCTCGCCCTTGTACTTCGCCGGAACCTCCGCCGCGCCGTTGGGCAGGTCGCGGATGTGCCCCACGCTCGCCTCGACCACATAGCCGGGGCCGAGGTAGCCCTTGATCGTCTTCGCCTTGGCAGGCGACTCGACGATGACAAGTCGGCGGCCGCCGCCCTCTGAGGCTTCGTTGGTCGGGGACAACTTCGCTCTTCTCTCCGGTCGACGCTGGGATTGCTCCCCGGCCGGTTCGCCGGGGCGCACTGCGGTGACGCTTGACGCTGCGGAGTGTGACGGTACCTCCCGCCCCCGTGTCAAACGGAAAAACCCCGCAACGCCACTCGAACGGTAACCCGACTACATGGCTTCATGCCGCCCGGACCGCATCAGCCGCTCTTTACGGCCCCCGGAGCGGGTCGTATGGATCATGGCGGGGCCGCGGCGGTTCCCGGCGCCCTCCCAGGTCGTCGTCCGCACCCCGCTACCACCGGGCCGCCGATGATCTCGCAGAGTGACGGATCGCGTGCGGAGCATCGGCGCCCGGTGTCCCCGCCGTCGCGCCGGCGGCGCCGGCGACGGTCACAAGGCGGCGCCAGATCCCGTCATCGCCTTGATACGGCATGTGAGCGGGCTGGCAGGATGGGCGCAGGACGAACACACGGCACGGCTCACCGCTAGAGCCGAGCACCGCCGTGGTCACGCAGACACTCGGGGGGACATCACCCATGGCGAACCAGTACCCCGGACCGCCACCGGAGCAGCCCGGCCAGCCCGCTCAGGCCGGCCAGAATCCGTACGCCACTCCGGCCGGGGGCCAGCCCGCCGACCCCGGATACGGCTATCCGCAGGGCGGCCGCCCCGGGGAGCCCGGATACGGCTATCCGCAGGCCGGCTCGCAGCCGCCCCCGCCCGGTTTCCCGCCGAGCGCTCCGCCGCCGGCGCCCGGCGCGTTCCAGGGCGCGCCCCAGGCCGGCGGGATGTCGCTGTCGCTCGGCGATATCGCGGTGAGCGGCGACACGATCATGACGCCGGCCGGGCCGATGCCCCTCAAGGGCGCCATCTGGACGGCGACGGACATGTCGCGGACCGAGGAGAAGATCCCGGCGCACGCGGTCGTCCTCGCCATCGTCTTCTTCCTCTTCTGCCTGCTCGGCCTGCTGTTCCTGCTGATGAAGGAGCGGGTGACGACCGGGTTCGTGCAGATCACGGTGAACAGCGGGGGCCGGCACCACTCCACGATGGTCCCGGTGCAGTCGCGCGAGCAGGTGATGTTCGTCCTCAACCAGGTCAACTACGCCAGGTCGCTGAGCGTGTGACCCCCCTGGAACCCGCCCGGCCGCCCAGCGGGGCGTCGATCCGGAGCCGCACCCTGCGCCGGGCGTCGATCGCGCTCGGCGTGGGCGGGGCGGCCGCCGTCTACCTCTGGCACACCAATCCGCACCGGCCCGGACAGGCGCTGCTCGCCTGCCCGTTCAAGTGGTGCACCGGATTGCTGTGCCCGGCGTGCGGCGGGACGCGGATGGCGTACGACCTGATGCACGGTGATGTCGCGGCGGCGTTCCACGACAACGCCGTGCTGCTCACCCTGGGCGTGCCGGCCGTGGCGTACTTCGCCGGGCGCTGGCTGATCGCCGGGCTCCGCGGACGGGCCCACCCGATCCGGCTGACGGCCCGGAGCAACGCCGTGGTGTTCGGCATCGCCGCGGTGTGGATGGTCGCCCGCAACCTGGTGGGGTAGGGCCTGTGCGGCGGCCTCGGGGCGCGCCGCGCGGGCGTGCCCCGGCCGTCCGACGGATGTGACCGGATCTGGGTGGACGGTCGTCGACGTCAGCGGACGGTGACCGCGACCACCGGCGAGACGGTGTTGCCCGCGGCTATCCGGAGCTGGTTGGCGCCCTTGATGCCGAGCTTGACCCGCACCGAGTACGCACCGCCCTTGTTGACCGGGGACTTGGCGGGCAGCGACACCCACTTCTTGCCCTGCTTCTGCTGGACGGTGACCTGCGTGCCGGCCTTGATGCCCTTGGCGACGCCGGAGATCCGGAACTCCTGCCATGCCTTGACCGAGTTCACGCTGGCCTTGGCGGTCAGCGAGGCGGCGGCCGGAGCGGCGGCCGCGGCCGGCCTGGCGGTGTGGACGTCCTGCGGCGCGGCGAAGGCGGCGGCCGAACCGCCGGCGAGCAGGGAGGCGGCGAGGGCGCCGACGGTGGCGTAGCGAAGTGCACGGTTCATGGGAGTTCCTCACAGACGGTGTACGGGCCGTTGGCGGCCTTCACCGAGGAACATGGCCAGGGGCCCGCCGGCGTTCCACGTAACGGCACATATCGGCCACCTGTCGGCCAGCTGTTACAGAACTGTCCGGAAGCACACGGAACGGCCTATCGGGCGGCCTACGAGGGTGGCCGGGGGGCCTTGCCGGGGCGACTCATGGGGTGGCTCGCCGGGTGGCTCGCCGGGGCGACGGCGCGGCGGGCGGCCGTAGGGCGAGATGGCCCCTTGCCTGCGTGGCGAGTCAGGACGGGCTGCCCGGGCGGCTACAGCGTGGCCAGCAGCCAGCCCCCCGTGGCCAGGAACGCCACCCCGGCCAGCAGCGCCGCCAGCGCGGCGAGCGGCCGGCTGACGCCCTCGGCGACCGGATGACCGGTCCGTGCGCAGACGCCCGTCCACACCAGCAGTCCGGCGCCGAACAGCGCGAAGGCCGCGCCGGCGAACACCTCGGGTCCACTCTCCATGCGGGCAGCGTGGCACCCCAGGACGGCATCCGGGCGAACGCCGGATGAACGGCTTCGGCTTCTCCCGTACGGACCCGCTTCCCCCGGGCCCCCGTCACGGATTCCTACCGCGGCCCCTGCCCTGGCCGCCCCCTGGCTCTCCCCCGGCCTCTCCCCTGGAGGTCCGCTCCAGTGCCCTCCGCTCCGGCCGTCAGTCGGCCCTGGCCACCGGCTCCAGGAACCCCTGCTCGACCAGCATCCGGATGGAGGCCGGTGTGCGGTCCCGCAGCAGGACCGGGTCCTCGCCCACGAGTTGGGCGATGGCATCGAGGATCCGCCCGGCGGGCAGCGAGCCGTCGCACACCCCGGCGAAGCCCGCACCGACCGTGTCCACCTTCGTCGCCCTTCGCATACCGCGGTTCTGACGGAGCACCACATGCTCGGGGTCCTCCGCCCCGGGCAGCCCGACCTGCTCCTGGACGACCTCGTCGGCCAACCGGAAGTGGCCCGCCAGCAGCGCCGCGTCGTCGGTGGACCGCAGATAGTCCTGACGGTCGAAGTGCCCCACGACCGACTCCCCCAGCGGCTGTTCGACCGGATGCGGCCACTCCTCGACCGTGATGGACGGGGTGTCGGACCCGGACTTGCGCAGCGTGATCCAGCCGAAGCCGATGGCCTTGGTCTTGCGGGCCTCGAACTCGTCGAGCCAGGCGTCGTACCGCGCGGCGTACGCCCCGGCGTCGGCGCGGTGGTCACCGGCGTCGCGCAGCCACAGCTCGGTGTACTGGGTGATGTCCTGCACCTCGCGCTGCACGATCCAGGCGTCGCAGCCGCGCGGCACCCAGGAGCGCAGCCGGTCGTGCCACTCCTCGCCCGCCACATGCTGCCAATTGGCCAGCAGCTGGCAGTATCCGCCGTCGTTGAGGTGCGCGGCGGACTGCTGGACCAGCGTCCGGCACAGGTCGTCGCCGCCCATACCGCCGTCCCGGTAGGTCAGCCGCGCCCCGTCGGACGCCAGGGGCGAGATCACGAACGGCGGGTTGGACACGATCAGGTCGTACGTCTCGTCGCCGACCGGCTCGAACAGCGAGCCCTCCCGCAGATCCGCCGCGCCCGCCCCGGAGAGCGCCAGCGTCAGCGCGGCGATCCGCAGCGCCCGGGGGTTGAGGTCGGTACCCGTGACCCGGGTGGCGTGCTGGGCGGCGTGCAGCGCCTGGATGCCGGAGCCCGTACCGAGATCGAGCGCCTTGGCCACCGGCCGGCGGACCGTGATCCCGGCGAGGGTCGTGGAGGCGCCGCCGACGCCGAGCACCAGCTGCGCGCGCTCGGCCTCCCCGGCGCCCCGGATACCGCCGGCGCCGCCGACCGCGCAGCCCAGGTCGGAGACGATCCACCAGTCCTGCCCCTCGGGGCCGCCGTACGGGCGCACATCCACCTGGGCGCGCAGCTCGTCGCCGTCCTGCACCAGCCAGCCGTCGGCGAGGCAGTCCTCGACCGGCAGCGCCGCCCGCGCCCGCCGCAGCTCCACCGGGCGCTGGAGCAGGAAGAGCCGCACCAGCGTCTCCAACGGGCTCTCGCCGCGGGTCGCCCGCAGCGCGGGAACGGTCTCGCTGCGCGCCAGCGCGGCATAGGCCGGGGCGCCGAGCAGGTCCAGCAACCCGTCGGCGGTGAAGTCGGCGGCCAGCAGCGCCTCGCGCAGCCGGGCGGTGCGGGCGCTGCTCTCGGGGTCCTGGGCATCTGCGGTGGGGAGGTGCGTACTCACGTCCCCCATTGTCGGCCCTGCCGCTGACAATCGGCGACGGCCCGGCGCCACGCCCTCCTCGGGCGCGTCGCCGGGCCGTACGGACCGCCGCCGGTCCGCGTGCACCGGACCGGTTCCACGCGTCGTACGCCGCCGGTTCCTAGGACTTCTTGGGCGACGGGGCCCCGGATACACCCTGGCTGCTCTGGCAGCCCGGCTGGCCGGCCATCGCCGTACCGACCTCGCCGGACTCCAGCTTCTTGAAGGCCGCCTCGCTCTGCTTGTTGAGTTTGTTGATGCCGCTGGACAGATCGCGCAGACCGTCCGCGAACTTGAGTTTGTCCTTGGTGTTCAGGCCCTCGACCTGCTTCTTGAGGTTCGCGTATCCCTGGGAGAGCAACTTGAGCTCTGTGACGGCGTGCTTCTGCGCCTCGGCGTTCTCGCCGGGCGGGGGCCCGGCCTTGTCCAGGTTCTTGGCCAGCGTGGCGTAGGCGTCGGAGATCTGCTGGAACGCCTTCGAGTCGGTCTGCTGGACCTTCGTGGAGTCCGTGCTGCCGTTGTCGGCAGTCTGCATGGCGGCGTTGGCATCCTGGATCTTCTTGAACTGAGCCTGCGCGGAGTCGCAGAACGTCTTCGCCCAGTCGTTGAGCTTCTTGCTGTTGTCCTCGCTGCAGCCGGTCAGCGCGAGCACCAGTGCCGCACCGCCGGACAGTGCAGCCACAAGCTTCTTGTTCACCGGATTGGTCCCTTCCATGGCTCTCGGCCCCGGAACATACACGCCCAAAGGGCCTGGCCCATGGGTCGGGCATTGCCTCCGCCCCTCATTGCAGCCATTTGCACCAAGGACTTCAGGGCCACCCGGGCAGCCGAAAGGGCGGGTGGCCGGCGTAGGTGAAAAACGCCGTCCACCCGCCCAGTTGAGCGGTCCGCGAGCCCTTTCGGAGGTGCTTGGCCCTTAGGACGCCACGGCCGTCTTGGCCGATTTGGCGACGCTCTCCGGGTCTTCGGAGTTGCCTTCGTCACCTACCGCGATTCCGCGCCGCTTGGAGACGTAGACCGCACCGACGATGACGGCGATCGCCAGCACCGCGACCACGAGCCGTACGCCGAGGCTCTTGTCCTCGCCGTACGAGAACTTCACCACAGCGGGCGCGATCAGCAGCGCCACCAGGTTCATGACCTTCAGCAGCGGGTTGATCGCCGGGCCCGCGGTGTCCTTGAACGGGTCGCCCACGGTGTCGCCGATGACCGTCGCCTCGTGCGCCTCGCTGCCCTTGCCGCCGTGGTGGCCGTCCTCGACCAGCTTCTTGGCGTTGTCCCACGCGCCACCGGAGTTCGCGAGGAAGACCGCCATCAGCGTGCCGGTGCCGATCGCGCCCGCCAGGAACGAGCCGAGCGCGCCGACGCCGAGCGAGAAGCCGACCGCGATGGGGGTGAGCACCGCCAGCAGCCCTGGGGTGGCCAGTTCGCGCAGCGCGTCCTTGGTGCAGATGTCGACGACCCGGCCGTACTCCGGCGTCTCGGTGTAGTCCATGATCCCGGGCTTCTCCCGGAACTGCCGGCGCACCTCGAAGACCACCGCGCCCGCCGACCGCGACACCGCGTTGATCGCCAGCCCGGAGAACAGGAAGACGACCGAGGCGCCGAGGACCAGCCCGACCAGGTTGTTGGGCTGCGAGATGTCCAGGCTGAGCCCCATCCCGCTTGCCGCGCTGCCGACTTCGCGTACGGCGGTGGCGATCGCGTCCCGGTACGAACCGAAGAGCGCGGCGGCGGCCAGTACGGCCGTCGCGATGGCGATGCCCTTGGTGATGGCCTTGGTGGTGTTGCCGACGGCGTCCAGGTCGGTCAGCACCTGCGCGCCGTCACCGGTGACATCTCCGGACATCTCCGCGATGCCCTGCGCGTTGTCGGAGACCGGGCCGAAGGTGTCCATCGCCACGATCACGCCGACCGTGGTCAGCAGGCCGGTGCCGGCCAGCGCCACCGCGAACAGCGCCAGCATGATGGAGGCGCCGCCCAGCAGGAACGCCCCGTAGACCGCGAGGCCGATCAGCACCGCCGAGTAGACGGCCGACTCCAGGCCGATCGAGATGCCGGAGAGGATGACGGTGGCCGGACCGGTCAGCGAGGTCTTGCCGATGTCCCTGACGGGCCGCCGGTTGGTCTCGGTGAAGTAGCCGGTCAGCTGCTGGATCAGCGCGGCGAGCACGATGCCGATGGCGACCGCCACCAGCGCCAGCATCCGGGGGTCGCCGCTCCGGCCGAGGATGTCCGGGTCGGTGACGCCCTTCAGGTCCCGGTAGCTGGACGGCAGGTAGGTGAACACCGCGGCGGCCACCAGGAGCAGCGAGATGGCCGCGGAGACGAAGAAGCCGCGGTTGATCGCCGTCATACCGCTGCGGTCGCTGCGCCGGGGCGCGACGACGAAGATGCCGATCATCGCGGTGACCACGCCGATGGCCGGGACCAGCAGCGGGAAGGCGAGCCCGGCGTTGCCGAAGGCCGCCATGCCCAGGATGAGGGCGGCGACCAGGGTCACCGCGTACGACTCGAAGAGGTCGGCCGCCATACCGGCGCAGTCCCCGACGTTGTCGCCCACGTTGTCCGCGATGGTCGCGGCGTTGCGCGGGTCGTCCTCGGGGATGCCCTGCTCGACCTTGCCGACGAGGTCGGCGCCGACGTCCGCGGCCTTGGTGAAGATCCCGCCGCCGACCCTCATGAACATGGCGATCAGCGCGGCGCCGAGGCCGAAGCCCTCCAGCACCTTGGGCGCGTCGACCGCGTACACGAGCACCACACAGGACGCGCCGAGCAGGCCCAGCCCCACGGTGAACATGCCGACGACGCCACCGGTGCGAAATGCGATCTTCATGGCCGTGTGCGAGACCGCCGTAAGATCCTTTTCCCGTTTATCGCCCTCGGCCGGAGTGGCCTCCCGGGCGGCCGCCGCCACCCGCACATTGGCGCGGACCGCGAGCCACATGCCGATATAGCCGGTGGCCGCCGAGAATCCGGCACCGATCAAGAAGAAGGCGCTGCGTCCGGCGCGCTGCGTCCAGTTGTCCGCGGGCAGCAGCATGAGCAGGAAGAACACCACGACGGCGAATACGCCGAGGGTCCGCAACTGCCGGGCCAGGTAGGCATTCGCGCCTTCCTGCACGGCCGCCGCGATCTTCTTCATACTGTCGGTTCCCTGGCCGGCCGCGAGTACTTGGCGAACCAGCACCGCCGCGACAGCCAGGGCCGCCAGGGCGACCACGGCGATCACCAGCACGATGCCGCGATTGCCTGCCGTCAGCGAGGGCCCGGCCAGAAAAGAGGGGGTGTCAAGCAACTGAGGGGTGTAAGGCCCCGCCATTCGTCCTCCTTGACGTTTGGCACATGGGCGCGCGGAAGCACGCTCAGGCGTCCTGAGCAAGATGTGGACGGATTGTAGGGAGCCGCGGTTGATCAAAACAGGGCGCGTCAAAGGGAATTCGCCGGTAGCTGCGAAGATCAAAAGGCTGGCGGCACACGGAATTCGCCCGGACGAAGGAAAGGCGTGAATTGGCTGACCGCAGCCCGATGATCTCCATGTCGTACTGATCGTCAATTGCCCGCCGATTGATCGCCGCTGCTCAAAGGGGGCGGTCCCGTCACCCGAGCCGGTTGTGGCCTGCGTGACGGCCGAGAGAATTGAGCCGCTCGGCCGCGGCCGAACGGGTGGCCCGGGGCGCGCGGGTGGCCCTCCGACGCGAGGCGAGGGCCAGTGATAGGCCGTCAGATCGAGTCCGGATCGCAACGCATGAGTGAGCTGGTGGAGGAACCCGGGGCCCCCGGGGGAGGCGGCTGAGGGCCAGGGGATGGTGGGGTGGTGGGTTCGCGGGGCGCTCGCGTCGGGCGGGGCGCTCACGCGGTCGTCAGCGGCGCCTGGCAGGCCCGTGGGGCCGCTCCGGCCGTCCGGCGTGGCTCTGGCCGTCCGGCGTGGCGGACGTCGAACGGGGCCGGCGGACGCGCGAGCGATGGGCCTGTCGCAGCCGTCGGGACCGGCACCGGGACCGTCGGTCCGCGGGCATGCTCGTACGGCTGGCTGCTGGCTGCTGGCTGCTGGCTGCTGGCTGCTGGCTGCTGGCTGCTGGCTGCTGGCTGCTGGCTGCTGGCTGCTGGCAGGCTCGCGTACGGCTGGTGCGCTCGGCGCCAAGACCGGCGCCCCTCTCGCGCTCAGGCCCGCGTTCTCGCGCTCAGGCCGGCAGTCCGCGCTATGGCAGAACGGCCGCCGTCGTCGTGGGCCAGCTCATGCGGATCATCCCGCCGCCCTCACCGGAGGTCACCTCGACGTCATCGACCAGCCCGCTGATCACGGCGAGGCCCATCTCGTCCTCGCCCTCGGCATCGCTCTCCGGGACGCTCTCGGCCTCGTCGGAGCCCCGGGCACCGGCCGCCCCGGAGGCGCCGGACACCCCGTCGCCCACCTCGATCGAGAACTTCTTCTCGTCCTCGATCAGCAGCACCCGCACCGGGGCCGAGATGTCATGGCTCTCATGCAGCCCCACGGCCCGGCTGCAGGCCTCGCCGACAGCGAGCCGCACCTCGTCCAGCACGGCCTCGTCCACCCCGGCGCGCCGGGCCACGGCAGCCGCGACCAGTCGCGCGGTGCGGACATGCTCGGGAAGGGCGCTGAAGCGAAGTTCGACGGTGGCCATGCCATCCCCCTCGATATGCGGGCGTGCGGCGCAGGGGGCCGGACACCGGTCCGGTACCCCCCACTACTTCCTCCCCCGCGCCGGCCGGCGCGGGGGTACCGGCAAGCCGTCAGTCAGTGGCTGCGACGGCTTCGTCGACCGAGGTGTGAATCGGGAACACCTTGGTCAGTCCGGTAATACGGAAGATCTTGAGAATGCGCTCCTGGTTGCAGACCAGGCGCAGCGAGCCCTCATGGGCACGCACCCGCTTGAGCCCGCCGACCAGCACGCCGAGCCCAGTGGAGTCCAGGAAGTCGACACGTTCCATGTCCACCACGAGGTGGTAGCTTCCGTCGTTCACAAGCTCGACCAGCTGCTCCCGCAGCTTGGGCGCGGTGTATACATCAATCTCGCCACCGACCTCGACGACCGTACGGTCGCCAACGGTCCGGGTCGACAGGGACAGGTCCACGGATCCTCCAGCACCTTGCTATCGAGCGGTCGCCCCCCTGGGGCCTCCCCACCGAAGGTAGGGGCGGATCTGGCAGCCGCGATGGCATTCAATCACTTACCAGTAGGCGTGCACGACGCCCTTTGAGCATTGTCCGTCACTCCGGTGACACACTCGGTGCCGATGGCCTCCAATCGACTCCCGCCGGATGCGGGCGCGCGTCCTTCCCCAGGCATGATTCTCGAACGTCTCACCCGGGGCGCGACCCGCGCTGCGCGCATCACTCATACGGAGCACTTGCCCCCGCGCATCGGCAGCCATGCCGACTGGCCGGAACAGATCCGACCGGAAGTGATCGACGCCATCCGTTCGGCCGGAATCGATCGCCCCTGGGCCCACCAGGCACGGACATCCGAACACGCTCTGCGCGGCGAGTCGGTCGTCGTCGCCACCGGCACCGCCTCGGGCAAGTCCCTGGCGTATCTCGCACCGGTCCTCTCCGCGCTCCTGAACGGCTCCGAGGCCCCGAACGGTCGGGGGGCCACCGCCCTGTATCTGGCCCCCACCAAGGCGCTGGCGGCCGACCAGCGGCGCGCCGTACACGAGCTGGCCGCCCCGCTGGGCACCGCCGTCCGGCCCGCGGTCTACGACGGTGACACCCCCGTCGAGGAACGCGAATGGGTCCGCCAGTACGCCAACTACGTCCTGACCAACCCCGACATGCTGCACCGCGGCATCCTGCCGTCCCACCCGCGCTGGTCCTCCTTCCTGCGGGCGCTGCGCTATGTCGTCATCGACGAATGCCACAGCTACCGGGGAGTCTTCGGCTCCCATGTCGCGCAGGTCGTCCGCCGGCTGCGCCGCATCTGCGCCCGCTACGGCTCCGAGCCGGTCTTCCTGCTCGCCTCCGCCACGGCCGCCGAACCGGCCCAGGCCGCGACCAGGCTCACCGGTCTGCCCGTGATGGAGATCACCGAGGACACCTCGCCGCGCGGCGAGTTGGTCTTCGCGCTGTGGGAGCCGCCGCTGACCGAACTGCACGGCGAACAGGGCGCACCGGTCCGCCGTACCGCCACCGCCGAGACCGCGGATCTGCTCACCGACCTCGCCGTCCAGGGCGTACGCACCGTCGCCTTCGTACGCTCCCGGCGCGGCGCCGAGCTGATCGCCCTGATCGCCCAGGAACGGCTCGCGGAGGTCGACCGCTCGCTGCCCGCGCGTGTCGCCGCCTATCGGGGCGGCTATCTGCCCGAGGAGCGCCGCGCCCTGGAACGCGCCCTGCACAGCGGGGATCTCCTGGGTCTGGCCGCCACCACCGCGCTCGAACTGGGCGTGGACGTCTCCGGCCTCGACGCCGTGGTGATCGCCGGCTATCCGGGCACCCGCGCTTCCCTGTGGCAGCAGGCCGGGCGAGCCGGGCGCGCCGGGCAGGGCGCGCTCGCCGTGCTCGTGGCCCGCGACGACCCGCTGGACACGTATCTCGTCCACCACCCCGAAGCCCTCTTCGACCAGCCCGTCGAGTCGACCGTCCTCGACCCCGACAACCCCTACGTGCTCGCCCCGCACCTGTGCGCGGCCGCAGCCGAACGCCCCCTCACCGAAGCCGACTTCCCGCTCTTCGGGCCCGCGGCCCCCGGGCTGATGCCGCAGCTGGAGGCCGCGGGCCTGCTGCGCCGCCGCGCCACCGCCTGGCACTGGACACGTCGCGAACGGGCCGCCGACCTCACCGACATCCGCGGCCAGGGCGGCTCGCCGGTCCAGGTCGTCGAGGCCGGCACCGGGCGGCTGCTGGGCACCGTGGACGCCGCCGCCGCGCACACCACCGTCCACGACGGCGCGGTCCACCTCCACCAGGGCCGCACCTATGTGGTCCAGCATCTCGACCTGGACGACGACGTCGCCCTGGTCGAAGAGGCCGGCCCGCCCTACTCGACGACCGCCCGCGACACCACCGCCATCTCCATCCTGGAGACCGACACCGAGATCCCCTGGGGGGACGCCCGGCTCTGCTTCGGCTCCGTCGAGGTCACCAACCAGGTCGTCTCCTTCCTGCGCCGCAAACTCATCACCGGCGAGGTCCTGGGCGAGACCAAGCTCGATCTGCCGCCCCGTACGCTGCGCACCCGCGCGGTGTGGTGGACCGTCACCGAGGACCAACTCGACGCCGCCCGCGTCAACCCCGAGCAGCTGGGCGGCGCGCTGCACGCCGCGGAGCACGCCTCCATCGGCCTGCTGCCGCTCTTCGCCACCTGCGACCGCTGGGACATCGGCGGCGTCTCCGTCCCCCTGCACCCGGACACCCTGCTGCCGACCGTCTTCGTCTACGACGGCCACCCCGGCGGTGCCGGATTCGCCGAACGCGCCTTCCACACGGCCGCCGACTGGCTCACCGCCACCCGCACCGCCATCGCCTCCTGCGAATGCGAGGCCGGCTGCCCCTCGTGCATCCAGTCCCCCAAGTGCGGCAACGGCAACGACCCGCTCCACAAGCGGGGAGCGATCCGCCTGCTGGCCGAGCTGCTGCGGGGAGCGCCGGAGGGGACCTAGCGATCTCGCGGCGTCCGTGGCGGGCCCGGCGGTGGTCCCTGGCGGGTGGCCGCGCCCCGTCGGCCCGGTCCGGGCTCCCGCTGGGTCTGCACGCCCCAGGCGCCCCGCCGGCCCCGCGGACGACGGCCCGGACCCCACCGGCCCGGCGCGCGCCCGCACCCGCGAGGTGAACGGACGGCCACCCGCCTCGACCGACACATCCGCGATCGCCCCCGCCACCGAGCACCGCACCAGACGAGTGCGCTGGGCATCCGCAACCCGGCCCGCCGCCGCACACGCCCCGGCCGGGCCCTGGAGGGCGCGATCCGCGGCGGCCAGCGCCGCCAGGTCCGCGGCTCCCCCCGCGCGATGTCGTGCGGCGACGGCCTGCCCCACGGCGATCAGGGCCAGGAAGACGGCGCACAGCGCGGCGGCCGCGAAGACCGTCCAGACCGTCGCCGAGCCCTCATCACCGCACTGTTTCCTCCGCAAGAGCCACCGCCTCCCCTGTGACCTGGACCGCCATCAGCCCCGTACCGGGCAGTCCGGCCTCGACCCTTACGCGCACCAGGTCGCCCTCCCGCGCCAGCGCGACCCGTGCACCCCTCGGAGCTGCCCCCTCCGCCGCCGCGATCACCGCCGCCCGGGGTTCCGACCGGGCCGCCGCCCGCGCGCCGGCCCGGGCCGCGTCCACGCACTCGATCCGGGCGCAGACCGCCAGCAGTCCCCAGATGAGCGCCGCCACGATCATCACCAGAACCGGCAGGACCACGGCCGTCTCCGCCGTCACGAATCCGGCGTCGCGCGCGGCCCCCGGGGCGCCGCGGGGCCCGAGGGCCGCGCTCCTGCCGCTGCCCCCGGCTCTTCCCCTGCCCCTGCGCCTGGCCCCGCCGTCAGAACTGGGCATTCAGCGCCCGCTCGAACAGCGACCGCAGTGCCGCATGGACGGTCTCACTCGTCGCGATCTTGTAGAACGCCGTCGCCAGGGCCGCCGCCGCGAGCGTTCCCACGGCGTACTCCGCCGTGACCATCCCCCGGTCGTCGGCCGCCACCGAGCGCAGCCTCGTCCACCACCGTCGAAACATTCCATCCCCCGCTCTCCGGCTCCTTGGCCGGTTGTCGAACTTGCTTCGTCCAGAGATCAGTCGGGTATCGGGACCAGTCGGATATCGAGATCGGGCACGTATCGAGATCAGCCGGATGCCTATCGCGATCAGTTGCCTCCCAGGAGGCGGGCTGCCAGGCCGATCAGCACCGGCGCCACCCCGAGCACCAGGAACGCCGGCAGAAAGCACGCCGCCAGCGGCAGGGTGACGAGCACCCCGGCCCGCCGGGCCCGCGCGGTGGCCGCTCTGGCCTGCTCCGCGCGGAGTTCGGCGGCGATCCGCGACACCGACTCGACGGCCGGCACCCCCGATATCCCGGCGCGCTCCATACAGCGCGCCAACCCTTCGGCTCCGGGGAGGGCGGCCAGCCGCAGCCATACGACGGCCGGTTCGCCGCCCAGGCGCAGTTCCGCCGCCACCTGGCGCAGCCGCTCGGCCACGGGCCCATCGAGCGAACGGCCCACCGCCTCGGCCGACTCCCGCGGCCCGGCCCCCGCCGCGAGGCAGGCCGCCAGCAGATCGCCGGCCGGCGCCAGCTCCGTACGTACCGCCAGGGCCGCCAACCTCGTTTGCTCCTCGCCCCGTTGGCGTGCCAGCCAGCGATGCGCTCCGAAGCCCACGGCGAGTCCTGCCACGACACCGGGGACTCCGCCGACGACGATGGCCACGAAGCCGCCCGCCCCCAGGGGCCCGACCCATGCCTTCGGTCCACTCACGCTCCCCCGACCGCCGTTCCGTCCTCTCTTCCGCCCTCCGGCCCGACGTCCAGCCCGTCGGGCGCCGTCGCCGTCCGGCCCGTCGCCCCACAGCGCCGACGCCCGTCGGCGTACGGCTCGTGCGCGACGCACTTCCCGTACCAGCGCCATGGCACATAGCAGCGCCATGGCCGCCGCGACCGCCATCCCCAACCTGTGGACAACTTCCGCGCTCACGACACTCCCCTCCTCACTCCCGTGCCTTCCGCGTCCGCGACGATCCGGGCGGTCCAGGCCACACCGCTCCACTCCAGAAGCCCGCCCGCCGCCAGACAGCCCCAGCCGGCCGGGGTGTGCAGCAGCACCCGCAGGGGGTCGGCGCCCAGGGCGCTGCCCATCAGGAGCCCACCCACCGGGAGCAGTGCGAGCATCAGCGCGGTGGTGCGCGGCCCCGCCAACTGGGCGCGCAGCTCCTCGTGTTGATCCCGTTGGGCACGGAGTCCGGCCGCGATCCGCTCCAGGCCGGAGGCCAGTCCGGCACCGCCCTCCACCGCCACCTGCCAGCACGCGGCCATGCCGGTCAGCCCCTCGGCTCCGGGCGCTCGCGCCGCGGCACGGAGCGCCCGGGGCACGTCCCCGCCGTACCGGGCGGCCGCCACCACCGCCGAGCCCGCCTCCCCGAGGCCCGGCGCTCCCGCGGCGCGCAGCGCCTGGGCCGGCTGCCGTCCGGCCCGCAGCTCGCCCGCCACCGCCGCGCACAGCCCGATCACCTGAGCGGCCCGCCGGTCCCGCGCCCGCTCCGCGCCACGGGCGATCAGCCGGCGCCGGACGAGGAACATGGCCACCGGCGAGGCGAGCGCCGGCAGCGGGGACCCGCCCAGCACTCCCAGCACCACCCCGGCCGGCAGACACCACGCCTCCCGCCCGACGTCCCCCCAGCGGCCGACGCTCCACCGTCCGCCCGCGTCCCCCTCGGTCACCCGCCCCGCGCACCACTTGCGGAGCCCGTCGACCGGAAGCCAGGACTGCCACCGCCCCGCCGGTCCTGCCTCCCCGCCGCCCCCGAACAGAGCCCGGGCCCGCCGCCGTTCGTCGCTCCGCCGCCTCACGGCGACCGCCTGGAGCGCGACTCCCACGAAGAGCGCCGCGACCACGAGCGCCACACCGGTCCCGCTCATCGGTACTCGCCCCCACCCCGCTCGCACAGCTGCATCAGCCGCTCCCAGCCGCGCACTTGCCGGAAGCCGCTCGGGCCCCACACGGCGGCCGGCACGGTCACCACGAGGCCGTCGCGGTCCCGCTCCAGGACATGGAGCTCGGCGATCCGGCGCCGGCCGGTCCGATCGCGCACGAGATGCAGCACGACCGAGAGCGCGGCTGCCAGCTGGCTGTGCAGCGCGGCACGGTCGAGTCCCGCCGCCGAGCCAAGGGCCTCCAGCCGGGCGGGGACATCGCAGGCGGCGTTGGCATGGACCGTGCCGCAGCCGCCCTCATGGCCCGTGTTGAGCGCGGCCAGCAAATCCGTGACTTCGGCGCCGCGCACCTCGCCGACCACCAGCCGGTCCGGGCGCATCCGCAGCGCCTGCCGTACGAGGTCGCTCAGCGCCACCCGGCCGACGCCCTCCTGGTTGGCCGGGCGGGTCTCCAGCCGCACCACATGGGGGTGGTCCGGCCGCAGCTCCGCGGAGTCCTCGGCCAGGACGATCCGCTCGGTCGGGCCGACCAGGCCGAGCAGCGTGCTGAGGAGCGTGGTCTTGCCGGAGCCGGTGCCCCCGCTGATGAGAAACGACAGCCGGGCCGCCAGCATCGCCCGCAGCAGCCGTTCGCCGCCCGGCGGGACGGTGCCCGCCGCGACCAGCTCCGCGAGCCCGAAGGCGCGCGGTCGCAGCACCCGAAGGGACAGACAGGTCCCGGCTACCGCCACCGGGGGCAGCACGGCATGGAGCCGGGTGCCGTCCGGGAGCCGGGCGTCCACCCAGGGGCGGGCGTCGTCCAGGCGCCGGCCGGCCACCGCCGCCAGCCGCTGGGCGAGCCTGCGCACCTCTGCCTCGTCCCGGAAGCGGACATCCGCACGCTCCAGTCCGGTGCCGCGGTCCACCCAGACCTCGTCCGGCGCGGCGACCAGGACGTCCGTCACCTCGGGCGCGGCCAGCAGCGGTTCCAGCGGTCCGCTGCCCACCATCTCGGACCGCAATGCGGCCACCACGCCCAGCACTTCGGCGTCCCCCAGGAGCCGCCCCTCCTCGCGCAGCGCCACCGCCACCCGGGCCGGCGTCGGCTCCGCCCCCGCCTCGGCGAGCCGCCGGCGCACGACATCCAGCAGGTCCTGCCCCGGCACCGTCCTCATGCCCGGCCTCCGCCCCAGCCGCCCGCCCGGAACACGCCGGCGTCCATCGCGGCCAGCGGCCCTGAACCGGCCCAGGCAACCGGGCCACGCCCCGGTCCCCGCCCCGCTGCCGGATCCGGACCCGGCCTCCGCTCCGGCGGCAGGTCCGGCCCCAGCCACGAGTCCGGCCCCGGCCCCGAGCCGGCCTCCGACTCCGCCCCCGGCCCATCACTCGGTCCCGCACCGGGCCCCGCACCGGCCCCCTCGCCGTCCGGCGGCCCCGGCCATGGGGCTTGCCCTCGCGCCGCGCCCGGACCAGGCCCCTCGTCCGCCCCGTCATCCCCGCTCGCCGCCACCCGCCGCCAGAACCCCGCGCAGAACCGCGCCAACGGCTCCCGGACCCGCGCCCCCGGCGGCACCCCACGCGCCAGGTCCGCCAGCAGACCCTGCTCCCAGGGCAGTTCACCGGCCAAGGGCAGGTCCATGAGGCGGGCGATTTCGCTCGGAGACAGGCCGTGGCCGTGGCGTTCAGGGGTGCCGCGGGCCACCACGCGAAGATCACTCAGCTGCTGCTGCACGCCCGAGGCCACCCGCTGGGCCGCCGCGACCGCGCGCAGCTCCGTGGGAACGAGCAGCAGCCCCATGTCCACCTGGGCCAGGGCCTCCGCCGTCGCCTCGTCGACGCGGCGCGGCAGGTCCACGACCACGACCCCGCCCCGTCGGCGTGCCGCCGCCATGACCGCGCGCATCGCCGCCGGCGGAATGGTGGCGTCGGGGCCCCGGTCCCAGCTCAGGACCCGCAAGGAGTGCAGCCGCGGCAGCGATGCGGCCAGGGCGCCGCCGGCCACCCGGCCGCGCGATTCGGCGAACGCCGGCCAGCGCAAGCCCTTCTCCTTCTCGCCGCCCAGCAGGACGTCCAGCCCGCCGCCCAGCGGATCGCCGTCGACGAGCATCGTGCGCCGGCCCGTCCGGGCGGCGGTGACGGCCAGCGCGCCGGCCAGGGTGCTCGCACCGGCGCCGCCGCGGCCGCCGATGACGCCGACCGTCAGGGCCGGCGGGCCCGCACCCTCGACGGCGTCGGCGATGCGGTCGACCAGCCAGCGCTCGCCGTCAGGCAGGGCGAGAACGCGCTCCGCCCCGATGGCGACGGCCCGGCGCCAGGTCTCCTGGTCGTCGGTGTCCCGGCCCGCGAGGATGACGCCTGCCCGGCGGCCGGCCCCGTACAGCCGGCTCGCGCAGTCCGCGCCGACGATGACCAGCGGTGCCGCCTCCCAGCCCCCTTTACGGGCCGGCAGGCCGTGCGCCACCTCGGGCAGCGCACCCGCCGCGGCGCACAGCCGCAGCAGATCGTCCAGGAGTCGTTCGTCCTCGGTGATGATCAGCGGTCCGCCCCGCTCCTCGCCGGTGCGGTCCGGTCGCTCCGATGGCGTGGTTCCGGCCACGTTCCGTCCCCCTATCGCTACGCAACTCGCACATCCGCGAACTCGCGGACTTTTACGATGCAGCGATCGGGAAATCCGAGTGGATCTTGAACCAAATCTGTGGACAACTCCGCGGCTGTGAATATCCCCGTCACCTATTCCAGCGACGAAGGGCGACTTCTGGGGCTCAAGAGAGCTTCACGAAGGGCCCCGAGAGGGGGTTCCTCAGAGCAGCGCGTTGACTACGGTGGGTAACAGGGGCGAGGCGGCTCGGCCGTCGACGTCGCACAGCCGGAGTGAGGGGCGGATCGTCGTCCGGCGGCGAGAAAAGCGTCCGGACATGCGACGACCCCCGCCGGGGGGGAGAGCGGGGGTCGTCCCCACGGCCGACTCGGGGGGGGGGAGGAGCCGGACCGGGTTAGCACGGTCGCGAACGATCCGTGACTTCCATGGTGTACCCGAGAGCCTTCTCAGGCAAACCCACACGCCACACCTTACGCCGAATGGTGGGAGCCTATGCTCACCCCCGTGGAAAACCACTCCGTGCCTCACTCGACTCCCCGTACTGCTGCGTTCTTCGACTTGGACAAGACCGTCATTGCAAAGTCGAGCACGCTGACCTTCAGCAAGTCGTTCTACCAAGGCGGCCTGATCAATCGGCGGGCCGTACTGCGCACTGCGTACGCCCAGTTCGTGTTCCTTGCGGGCGGCGCCGACCACGACCAGATGGAGCGGATGCGTGAATATCTCTCCTCGCTGTGCCGTGGCTGGGACGTGGCCCAGGTCCGCGAGATCGTCGCCGAGACCCTGCACGATCTGATCGACCCGATCATTTACGACGAGGCGGCCTCACTCATCGAAGAGCATCACGCCGCCGGACGCGATGTCGTCATCGTCTCGACTTCCGGTGCCGAGGTCGTCGAACCCATCGGTGAACTCCTGGGCGCAGACCGGGTCGTGGCCACCCGTATGGTCGTCGGCGAAGACGGCCGCTTCACCGGTGAGGTGGAGTATTACGCCTACGGCCCGACCAAGGCCGAGGCCGTCCGGGAACTCGCCGCGTCCGAGGGCTACGACTTGGAACGCTGCTATGCCTACAGCGATTCGGCCACCGACGTGCCGATGCTTTCGGCGGTCGGACACCCCTGCGCGGTCAACCCGGACCGGGCGCTGCGCCGGGAGGCGGTGGCGCGCGGCTGGCCGGTCCTCTCCTTCAGCCGCCCGGTTCCGCTCAAGCAGCGGCTGCCGGCGCTGTCGATGCCCTCGCGGCCGGTTATCGCCGCCATGGCGGCGGCCGGCGCGGCCATGGCGACCGCGACACTGGTCTGGTACGCGAGTCGACGGAAAACCACAAGGTTGCGCTTCCGTCGTTTCGACCGGAGCGGTGCCGCCCGTAATGCCCGTATTTGAAGGTGAACGTAAAGTTCTGGCCGTCTGGACTTCCCCTCGCCCGGCACGAGTAGTACAAAGGACTTAACGGCCCGCGAGACCAAGGACATCCGAGAGGAACACCTTTAACGCAGCAAGTGGCCCACGGACCGATGCATGAATGTCGGGCACCCACGCGACGCCGACCCGTCGATTACGGGCCAGCCGCACCAGGTAACCGGACGAAGATTCCGACCTGATGGGCAAATTTCGTGCACGCATGGTAACCCGGCAGACATGCCAGCGGCGGTACCACCGATTGGTACCGCCGCAACCCTGTTCAGGGACGAATTGAAGCAATGGTTCCGGATTCCCCGGGCGGTTTCGAAGCCTTCACCTCGTCGCCACTTATGCCACTCTTATGCCGCGCCGCGCTGCAGCGCCTCACAGACCGCGGTGCTCTCCCGTACGCCGAGTTCCACCGCGCGCCCGCAGTGCGCGATCCAGGCGGCGACGCCCTCCGGGGTGCCCGAGACATAGCCCTCCAGGGCGGCGACATACGCCGCGCGCCCCAACTCGGCATGCCCGACCTCGGCAGGGCAGATCGACTTGGGGTCCAGTCCGCTGCCGACCAGCACGATCCGCTCCGCGGCCCGCGCCACCAGCCCGTTGTGCGACGCGAAGGGCCGCAGCGCGAGCAGCTCGCCGTGCACCACCGCCGCGACCACCAGGGCCGGCGCCTCGGTGCCCGCCAGCAGCAGCCGCGACAGCCCGTCCAGCCGCCCGGCGACCTCGTCCGCATCCGGGAGCGCCAGCTCGACGAGCGGCTCGTCCACCGGCTCACCGGCCAGCCGGGGCCGCCCCACGGTCTCGTCCGGGGACTCCCCGCCGGCCGCCACCAGATGGAGCCGCGCCAGCACACGCAGCGGCGACTGCCGCCACACGCTCAGCAGCTGCCCCGCCTCCGCGGTCAGCCGCAGCGCCGCGCCGACCGTCCGCGGCTCGCCCTCGACGCCGAAGTCGGTCCGGCGCCGGACCTCTTCGAGCGCCCAGTCGGCTCCCGACAGCGCCGCGGAACCGCGCGCTCCGCGCAGCGCCGCCTCGGAGGTGACCTCGTTGCTCCGGCGCCGCATGATCCGGTGGCCGTAGACCCGGTCGACGCCCTTGCGTACGGAGTCCACGGAGTCGGCGACTCCCGGGAGCGAGGCCAGGGTCACAAGCGGATCGTCGCTCGCTTTGGGGGATGCGGGGGAGGTCCCCCGGGAGATTCCAGCCATGGGTACGACCCTACGCACCACCGGGCCGGACCCCTCGAAGGAGTGGTCTTCTTCACGCGAACCCCTCACTCAGAGGTAGAGCGAGATTACCCTTGGTGAACATGAAGATCGCTTTCGTAGGCAAGGGCGGCAGCGGCAAGACCACCCTGTCCTCCCTGTTCATCCGGCATCTCGCCGCGTCCCGCATTCCCGTGATCGCGGTGGACGCCGATATCAACCAGCACCTGGGCGCCGCCCTCGGCCTCGACGAGTCAAGGGCCGCCGCGCTCCCCGCGATGGGCGCCCATCTGCCGCTGATCAAGGACTACTTGCGCGGCGGCAACCCGCGGATCCCGTCCGCCGCTTCCATGATCAAGACCACCCCGCCCGGCGAGGGCTCACGGCTGCTGCGGGTCGTCGAGGACAATCCCGTCTACGACGCCTGCGCGCGGACGGTGGAACTCGACGGCGCCGCGGTGCGGCTGATGGCGACGGGCCCGTTCACCGAGTCCGATCTGGGCGTGGCCTGCTACCACTCCAAGGTCGGCGCGGTCGAACTGTGCCTGAACCACCTTGTTGACGGCCGGACGGAGTATGTCGTCGTCGATATGACGGCCGGTTCCGATTCCTTCGCCTCCGGGATGTTCACCCGCTTCGACATGACCTTCCTGGTCGCCGAGCCGACCCGTAAGGGCGTCGCCGTCTACCGCCAGTACAAGGAGTACGCGCAGGACTTCGGCGTCCCCCTCAAGGTCGTCGGCAACAAGGTGCAGAGCCCCGACGACCTGGCGTTCCTGCGCGACGAGGTGGGCGACGACCTGCTGGTGACGGTCGGGCACTCCGAGTGGGTGCGCGCCATGGAGAAGGGCCGCCCGGCCCGCTTCGCCTATCTGGAGCAGGCCAACCGCCGCGCCCTGGAGGTACTGCACGACACGGCCGACGCCGCCTACGGGCGACGCGACTGGGAGCGCTACACGCGCCAGATGGTGCACTTCCACCTGAAGAACGCGGAGAGCTGGGGCAACGCGAAGACCGGCGTCGATCTGGCGGCCCAGGTCGACCCGGCATTCGTGCTCCACGAAGGAGTGGCCACGCCACAGCCCGCTTGACCTGCCGGGCCGCGCGGGCCGGGCGGGCCGGGCGCCCTGTCCGCAGCCCGCCGGCCCAGCCGCCCCCTGGGCCGCCGCGGTAGACCCCGTCGCTCCTGGTGCCGATGCCTCGCCGCCGCCCCTTTTCGTTGCGGCCGCCCTCAGCCCATGCGACCGGCCCGGCCACGTCATTCCTGGCGCCGCGAGCGCTTTTCCGAGTCGCCGATCGGAATACCCCCGCGGGGCTTTCACGCGCCAAGAACAGGAATGACACGGGCAACCCGAAAGGCCCGACATTCACCCGATAGATGGATAGATTGGGGCGAATGCATGTAGAAGCTTCTCGTTACCTTTACCCGTCATTACGATCCATTTACCGATGCTTGAGGGTCGCCGGACCGTCCCCCACCACGACGCCGCCGGCCGGCTCACGTCCCGCCGCAGTACACCGCCGCCCCACGATCGCGCCCCGCGCGACCGCGTCGCCCCGGAGGAGACGGGAATGTCGCAGATGGAGAAGTCCCCACCGCAGCCCGCCCCACACCGCTCCGAGATCTCTCCCGAGCCCCGAATGCGCCCGGAGGAAGCCCCCGCGCAAAGGGCCGACCGGGCCACCTGGCGCCGGGACCTCTCCGCCTCGATCGTGGTCTTCCTGCTGGCCGTGCCGCTGTCGCTGGGTATCGCGCTGGCCACCGGAGCCCCGCTCCAGGCCGGACTGGTCGCGGCGGCCGTCGGCGGTATCGTCGCCGGGCTGCTCGGCGGCACGCCCCTCCAGGTGAGCGGCGCGGCCACCGGTCTCCTGGTGGTCACCGCCGACCTCGTCCAGCGCTTCGGCTGGCGCGCCACCTGCGCCATCACGGTCCTGGCCGGCCTCGCCCAACTCGCCCTGGGCGCGCTGCGCGTGGCCCGTGCGACGCTGGCCATCAGCCCGGCCATCGTGCACGGCATGCTGGCCGGCATCGGGGTCACCATCGCCATCGGGCAGCTCCATGTGGTGCTCGGCGGCAGCCCCGACAGCTCGGCGCTCGACAACGCCGCCGCGCTGCCCGGCCAGTTGGCGCATCCGCACACCGCCGCGCTGCTGATCGGCGCGATCACCGTCACCGTACTGATCGGCTGGGGGCGGCTGCCGGGCCGCGCCGGGCGCTGGGCGCGGGTGCTGCCGGCTCCGCTGGCCGCCGTGCTCGCCGCGACGGCCGCCAGCGCCGGGATGGCGGTACCGCGCGTGGAGCTGCCGTCCTGGCGGCTGCCCGAGCCGCCCGCCCTCCCGGAGGCGTCCGTGCCGGCCCTGGTGGCCGCGGTGCTGACCGTCACCCTCGTCGCCAGTATGGAGTCGCTGCTGTCGGCGGCGGCCGTGGACCGGCTCGCGGCCGAGCGGCCGGGCGCCCCCACGGGCCGGGCGCGGCTCAACCGCGAGCTGGCCGGCCAGGGCGTGGCCAATGTCGCCTCCGGGCTGCTGGGCGGGCTGCCGATCTCCGGCGGCGCGATCCGCGGTTCGGCCAACGTACGGGCCGGGGCCGCCACCCGCTGGGCCACCGTGCTGCACGGCGTATGGGTGCTGCTGTGCGCGGGCCTGCTGGCCGGGGTGCTGGAGCTGATCCCGCTGGCCGCGCTCGCCGCGCTGGTGATGGCCGTCGGCGTACGGATGGTGAGCTTCGCGCACATCCGGCATGTGCAGCGGCACCGCGAATTCCCGGTGTACGCGGGCACCCTGGGCGGGGTCGTCCTCTTCGGCGTCCTCCAGGGTGTGGCGGCCGGCATCGCGGTCGCGGCCTTCCTGGCGCTGCGCCGGCTGACCCACACCCGGGTCACCGTCACCCAGGAGGACGAGGGCTATCGGGTGCGCATCAGCGGCCAGCTGACGTTCCTGGCGGTGCCGCGGCTGACCCGGGCGCTGGCGCTGGTGCCGGCGCACACCGAGGTCGTCGTCGAGCTGTTCGGCTCGTTCATGGACCACGCCGCCTACGAGGCCCTGCAGTCCTGGTGCGCCACCCATCAGGCGCACGGCGGCTGGGTGACGCTGGGCGGCCGTGGCGGCCGTCCGCTCGCCGAGCCGACCGGTGGGCACTCGTGCCGGCCGTGGACACCGTGGCGCAACCACCACTGCACCCGGCCCGCCCCCGAGCACACGGCGGCCGCCCCGGAGAGCAGCGGCAGCCAACTGCTGGGCGGGGTCAGCGCGTTCCAGCGCCACACCGCCCCGCTGGTGCGCGAGGAGCTGGCGCGGCTCGCCCGCGACGGCCAGCGGCCCACCCAGCTGTTTCTGACCTGCGCGGACTCCCGGCTGGTCACGAGCATGATCACCTCCAGTGGTCCGGGCGACCTGTTCACCGTGCGCAACGTCGGCAACCTGATGCCGCCACCCGGCGCGGAGTCCTCCTGCGACTCCGTGGGAGCGGCGATCGAGTACGCGGTGGAGGTGCTGCGGGTCGGCTCGATCACGGTGTGCGGGCATTCGGGGTGCGGCGCCATGGGGGCGCTGCTGAGCACCGCCGCACCGGACGGGGCCGAGCCGACCCCGCTGGCCCGCTGGCTGCGCCACGGCCGCCCGAGCCTGGCCCGGATGCGGCGCATCGGGCGGCTGGGGCGGGGCGAAGTCGCCCTGGCCGGGCGGCCGGTGGCCGATGACCAGGAGCGACTGGCGCTCGTCAATGTCATGCAGCAGCTCGACCACCTCAGGGCGCACGCCTGTGTGGCCCGCCGGGTGGCCGAGGGCACCCTCGCGCTGCACGGCATGTACTTCGACGTCGGCGCGGCCCAGGCGTATGTGCTCGACGAGGCCACCGGGCGGTTCTGCGCGGTCCGCGGCGAGGCGGCGCCGGTCGGCGTCTGACCTGCGCAACCGCCGTCCGGGGGCCGCGGAACAGACGATCGGTCAACAGGTCTACACCAATAATTTTCCACAGCCCTTGTCAGGGTCCACCGCGGGCTGATGAGCTATGGCCTGGGACACATCGGACGCCCTGGGAATGGGAGATGTCGTGAGCAACGAAAGCCTGGCCAATCTGCTCAAAGAGGAGCGGCGGTTCGCGCCACCCTCGGATCTGGCCGCGCATGCCAACGTCACGGCCGCCGCGTACGAACAGGCCGCGGCGGACCGGCTGGGCTTCTGGGCCGAACAGGCCCGGCGACTGTCCTGGGAGACCGAGCCCACCCAGACCCTCGACTGGTCGAACGCGCCCTTCGCGAAGTGGTTCGCCGACGGCAGGCTCAACGTCGCCTACAACTGCGTGGACCGGCACGTGGAGAACGGCCTGGGCGACCGGGTCGCCATCCACTTCGAGGGCGAGCCGGGCGACAGCCGCGCGATCACCTACGCCGAGCTGCAGCGCGAGGTCTCCAAGGCCGCCCATGCGCTGATCGAGCTGGGCGTGCAGGCCGGCGACCGGGTCGCCATCTACATGCCGATGATCCCCGAGACGGTCATCGCCATGCTGGCCTGCGCCCGCCTGGGCGCACCGCACTCGGTGGTCTTCGGCGGCTTCTCCGCGGACGCGCTGGCGACGCGGATCGTCGACGCCGACGCCCGCGTGGTGATCACCGCCGACGGCGGCTACCGCCGCGGCAAGCCCTCCGCCCTCAAGCCGGCCGTCGACGACGCGCTGACCAGGCCCGGCACGGAGAACGTCCGCAGCGTGCTCGTCGTGCGCCGCACCGGCCAGGAGGACATCGCCTGGCACGAGGGCCGCGACGTGTGGTGGCACGAGATCGTCGAGCGGCAGAGCGAGACGCACACGCCCGAGGGCTTCGACGCCGAGCACCCGCTGTTCATCCTCTACACCTCCGGTACGACGGGTAAGCCCAAGGGCATCCTGCACACCACCGGCGGCTACCTCACCCAGGTGTCGTACACCCACCACGCGGTCTTCGACCTGAAGCCCGAGACCGACGTCTACTGGTGCACCGCCGACGTCGGCTGGGTGACCGGCCACTCGTACATCACCTACGGCCCGCTCTCCAACGGCGCGACCGAGGTGCTCTACGAGGGCACGCCCGACAGCCCGCACCAGGGCCGCTGGTGGGAGATCGTGCAGAAGTACGGCGTGACGATCCTGTACACCGCGCCGACCGCGATCCGCGCCTGCATGAAGTGGGGCGACGACATCCCGGCGAAGTTCGATCTGTCGTCGCTGCGCGTCCTGGGGTCGGTGGGCGAGCCGATCAACCCCGAGGCGTGGATGTGGTACCGCAAGCACATCGGCGCCGACGCCGCGCCGATCGTCGACACCTGGTGGCAGACCGAGACCGGCGGCATGATGCTCAGCCCCCTGCCCGGCGTCACGGAGACCAAGCCTGGCTCGGCGCAACAGCCGCTGCCCGGCATCTCCGCCACGGTGGTGGACGACGAGGCACGCGAGGTGCCGAACGGCGGTGGCGGCTACCTCGTCCTCACCGAGCCCTGGCCGGCCATGCTCCGGACGATCTGGGGCGACGACCAGCGCTACCTCGACACGTACTGGTCGCGCTTCGAGGGCAAGTACTTCGCCGGCGACGGCGCCAAGAAGGACGACGACGGCGACATCTGGCTGCTGGGCCGGGTCGACGACGTCATGCTGGTGTCCGGCCACAACATCTCCACCACCGAGGTCGAGTCGGCGCTGGTCTCGCACCCGAAGGTGGCCGAGGCCGCGGTCGTCGGCGCCACCGACCCGCAGACCACGCAGGCCATCTGCGCCTTCGTCATCCTGCGCGGCGGCGCGGCCGAGAACGAGGGCCTGGTCGAGGAGCTGCGGGCGCATGTCGCCCAGCAGCTCGGCCCGATCGCCAAGCCCAAGCGGATCATGCCGGTCGCGGAGCTGCCCAAGACCCGCTCGGGCAAGATCATGCGCCGGCTGCTGCGCGATGTCGCCGAGAACCGCGACCTCGGTGACGTCACCACGCTCACCGACTCCTCGGTCATGGATCTGATCCAGGCGAAGCTGCCGAGCGCGGCCAGCGAGGACTGAGCGAGAGGGATCGCGGAGGGGGCGCCGGGCCGTAGCGGCCGGGCGCCCCTCCGGCCTGCCCGGGCCCCTCGGGAGCCACCGGCCGGGCTCCCTTCCGGCGGCCCGGTGACCGATTTGCCCGTAAAGTGAGGCCACCGAATAACCGTTCGCACCCGTTCGGTACAGTGGGAGGCGCGTCAATGACGCGCTAAGAAACTCAGGGTGCGCCGGGAAGTCTGGTCGGCAACTGCAACAGCCGTACACAGCTGCCGAAGGCCGGAGGTCACCCGCCGTGAGTGCGTCCCATCGCCGTTCCATATTCCTCGGACGGATGTCCCTGCCCGAGCGGAACTTCATCGCCGATGCGCTGCGCGCCGAGACCGTCGGCGGTGTCCTCCTTCTCCTCGCCGCCGTAGCGGCTCTGATCTGGGCAAACACCCTCGGCGGCAGCTACGAGGCGGTGCGCGGCTTCCATCTCGGCCCGGCCTCACTCGGCCTGGACCTCTCCGTCCAGCACTGGGCCGCCAACGGCCTGCTGGCGATCTTCTTCTTCGTCGCGGGCATCGAGCTCAAGCGCGAACTGGTCGCCGGCGAGCTGCGCGACCGCCGGGCCGCCGCGCTCCCCGTGATCGCCGCGATCTGCGGCATGGCGACACCGGCGCTCGTCTACGTCGGCGTCAACACCCTCGGCGGCGGCTCGCTCCAAGGCTGGGCGGTGCCCACCGCGACCGACATCGCCTTCGCGCTCGCCGTGCTCGCCGTCATCGGGACGTCCCTGCCCGCCGCCCTGCGCGCCTTCCTGCTGACGCTCGCCGTCGTCGACGATCTCTTCGCCATCCTGATCATCGCGATCTTCTTCACCTCGAAGATCAATTTCGCGGCGCTCGGATTCGCCGTCGTCGGCCTGGTGGTCTTCTACCTGCTGCTGCGCAAGGGCGTCCGCGGCTGGTACGTCTACGTCCCGCTCGCCGTGGTCATCTGGGCCCTGATGGAGAACAGCGGCGTGCACGCCACCATCGCGGGCGTGGCCATGGGCCTGATGCTGCGCTGCCACCGCCGCGACGGCGAGGCCCAGTCGCCCGGCGAGCACATCGAGCATCTGATCCGCCCGCTCTCGGCCGGTCTCGCGGTGCCGCTGTTCGCCCTGTTCTCCGCGGGCGTGTCCATCGCCGGCGGCGCCCTCCACGACGTCTTCACCCGGCCGGAGACGCTCGGAGTGGTCCTCGGCCTGGTAGTGGGCAAGGCGCTGGGGATCTTCGGCGGCACATGGTGCGCCGCCCGCTTCACCAAGGCCGAACTCAACCCCGACCTCAGATGGCCGGACGTCTTCGCGGTCGCCTCCCTCGCCGGCATCGGCTTCACCGTCTCGCTGCTGATCGACGAACTCGCCTTCGCCGACGACCTGGCGCTGGCCGCCGAGGTCAAGGCAGCGGTGCTGATCGGCTCACTGCTCGCGGCCGTCTTCGCCGGCGTCCTGCTCAAGCTCCGCAACCGCAAGTACCGGAAGCTGTGCGAGGACGAGGAGCGGGACGAGGACCAGGACGGCATCCCCGACATCTACGAGGCGGACAAACCGGAATACCACCTTCGGATGGCGGCGATCCACGAAGCCAAGGCCGCCGAACACCGCCGGCTTGCCGAAGTGGCCTCCGCCTCGCACGCCGGAGACGATGGTCCGGCATGATCTGAGAGGCTTTGCATCCGGGTGACGAGATGAGGGAGACGGCGATGAGCGCAGCCGACCACGGCACGGACCGCAGCCTCGGGCAACTGGTGGCCTCGGCCACCGCCGAGATGTCCGCACTGGTGCACGACGAGATCGCACTGGCCAAGGCGGAGCTGCGGCAGGACGCCAAGCGGGCGGGCATCGGCAGCGCCGCCTTCGTCGTGGCGGGCGCGCTGGCGCTGTTCGCGCTGCCGGTGCTGAGCTTCGCGGCGGCGTACGGCATCCACAACCTCGGGCTCGGCCTGGCCTGGTCCTTCCTGATCGTGGGCGGCGCCTTCCTGGTCCTCGCCGGACTGCTGGCCCTCATCGCCATCACCAAGATCAAGAAGATCAAGAAGCCGGAGAAGTCCATCAACTCCGCCAGGGAGACCGCGGCCGTACTGCAGAAGGCCAAGCCGCATCCGCGCGTGGAGGCCATGGACCACCCGGTCCTGGAGTCTGTGACACGCTCGTCGGTATGACAGCCCCTGACAGCACCGCATCGGTCGTACGGATCGACATCCCCGGCGGACACGAGGTTTCGCACCGTGATGTCGCGGCCAACGGTGCGCGCTTCCACATCGCCGAGATGGGCGAGGGCCCGCTGGTGCTGCTGCTGCACGGCTTTCCACAGTTCTGGTGGACCTGGCGGCACCAGCTCCCGGCCCTCGCCGAGGCGGGCTTCCGCGCGGTGGCGATGGACCTGCGGGGCGTCGGCGGCAGCGACCGCACCCCGCGCGGCTACGACCCGGCGAACCTCGCGCTGGACATCACCGGCGTCGTACGGTCCCTGGGCGAGCCGGACGCCGCGCTCGTCGGGCACGACCTGGGCGGCTATCTCGCCTGGACGGCGGCGGTGATGCGGCCCAAGCTGGTGCGCCGGCTCGCGGTCGCCTCGATGCCGCATCCGCGGCGCTGGCGCTCGGCGATGCTCGCCGACGTCCGCCAGACCACCCGCAGTTCGCACATCTGGAACTTCCAGCGGCCCTGGCTCCCGGAGCGCCGGCTGACGGCGGACGACGCGGCGCTGGTGGGCCGGATGATCCGGGACTGGTCCGGGCCACGACTGCCGGACGACGAGGCGATCGCGGTCTACCAGCGGGCGATGAGCATCCCCTCGACGGCGCACTGCTCGATCGAGCCGTACCGCTGGATGGTGCGGTCGATGGCCCGCCCCGACGGCATCCAGTTCAACCGCCGGATGAAGATGCCCGTACGGGTCCCGACCCTGCATCTGCACGGCTCGCTGGACCCGGTGATGCGCACCCGCAGCGCGGCCGGCTCCGGAGAGTACGTCGAAGCCCCCTACCGCTGGCGGCTGTTCGACGGCCTGGGGCACTTCCCGCACGAGGAGGACCCGGCCGCCTTCTCGACCGAGCTGATCAACTGGCTGAAGGACCCGGAACCCGACCGCTGAGCGCGTCCTGACGGATCGTTCGGGCAGCGGTGTACCGCTGAGCGGGGCGGGGTGCACCGCTCAGCGGAACCGACACGCCAGAGCACTCGAACGTAGGCATGGCGAACGGCCACTTGCCCGGCGCATAGGCCAATTGGCGGTCCCCATGGCGGTTACGGACCTTGGGCCACGGGCAGAGTCGAGGGTATGGGCTGGACGCACGACTACCGTGACGTGGCACGCAACCGCCGCAGCAGTGCCGCTGCAGTGGGCACTCAGGACAGGGGCACACCGGATCTCGGGTCCGGCGCGTCCCCCGACCCGGCGCACCCGATGGGCATCCCGCGCATCCTGCGCCGCAGAGCGCGCTGGATGAGCGCGCGCCTGCGCCATCGCACCTGACCCCGCGCCGCCGCACCTGACAGGCCACGACCCGAACCGGCGAGGCGCGGGAAGCCCTGCTCCCCGCGCCCTTGGACCCTCCGGGCGGCTCGGACCGCTCAGATCGCGCAGCCCTGGCTGTCGACCTGCTGCTGGGCCGTACGCCCCCTGACGATGTCCTGACGGATCTCATCGGCGGTCAGCGCATAGCCGGTGTGCGAGTCGTCCAGCGACTTCGCGAAGACGACGCCGTAGACCTCGCCCCTGGGGGTGAGCAGCGGACCGCCGGAGTTGCCCTGCCGGACCGTGGCGTAGAGGGAGTAGACGTCGCGGCCGACCGTGCCCCGGTGGTAGATGTCCGGGCCGTTGGCCTGGATACGGGCGCGGATGCGGGCGGAGCGGACGTCGTACCCGCCGTTCTCCGGGAAACCGGCGACGATGGCGCTCTTGCCGCTGTCGGCGTCCACGCCGGCGAACCGCAGCGCCGGGGCGTCCAGCGAGGGCACGTCCAGGACCGCGATGTCGCGCCGCCAGTCGTAGAGCACGACCCTGGCGTTGTACTGGCGGCCCTCACCGCCCACCTGGACGGTCGGCTCGCTCACTCCTCCGACGACATGGGCGTTGGTCATCACCCGATGCCGGCCGAAGACGAAACCGCTGCCTTCGAGGACCTTGCCGCAGCCGGGGGCCGTGCCGACGACCTTCACGATGCTGCGCCTGGCCTGCGCCGCGACGGGGCTGGAGGCCAGCTGGGGGTCGGGCGCCGGCACATTGTTGATCGGCTCGTTGGAGAACGGCGTGAAGACCTGCGGGAAGCCGTTCTGGGCGAGCACCGAGGAGAAGTCCGCGAACCAGGTGTTGGCCTGCGACGGCAGCACCCGGGAGACCCCGAGCAGCACCTTGGAGTTGCGGACCTCCTTGCCGAGCGTCGGCAGGGACGTACCGGCCAGCGCGGAGCCGATCAGCCAGGCGACCAGCAGCATCGCCATGACGTTGACCAGCGCGCCGCCGGTCGCATCGAGCGCTCTCGCCGGTGACCACGTGATGTGGCGGCGCAGTTTGTTGCCCAGATGGGTGGTGAGCGCCTGGCCCACGGATGCGCACACGATCACGATGGCGACCGCCGCGATGGCCGCGAAGGTGCCGGGCGTGGCATCACCGGTGATCTCGTTCCAGATCACCGGCAGCACAAAGACCGCGATCAGGCCGCCGCCGAGGAAGCCGATCACGGACAGGATGCCGACGACGAAACCTTGCCGGTAACCGACGATCGCGAACCACACGGCCGCGACCAGCAGCAGGATGTCCAGGACGTTCACGCCGGACACCGTCTCACGAGCGCCAGTCGAGCGGGACCTGCTTGTCACGGTCCCACGGAATCTCCCACCCGGCGTAGTGCAGAATCCGGTCGATCACCCCGGCCGTAAAGCCCCAGACCAGGGCGTTTTCGACAAGGAACGCCGGCCCCATGTGGCCGCTGGGATGGCGCGTTGTCACACGATGGGCGGGATCCGTGAGATCCGCCACGGGAACCGTGAACACCCTGGCGGTCTCCGCCTGGTCGACCGCGCCGACCGGGCTGGGCCGACGCCACCAGCCCAGGACCGGTGTCACCACGAAGCCGCTGACGGGGATGTAGAGCCGCGGCAGTACGCCGAAGACCTGCACGCCGGACGGATCGAGGCCGGTCTCCTCCTGGGCCTCGCGAAGCGCCGCCCGCACCGGTCCGGAACCGTCGGGGTCGCCGTCCTGGGGGTCCAGGGCGCCACCGGGGAAGGACGGCTGGCCGGCATGGGAGCGCAGGGTGCCGGCGCGCTCCATCAGGAGCAGTTCGGGGCCGCGGGGGCCGTGGCCGAAGAGGATCAGCACCGCGGACTGCCGGCCGCCGCTCTCCGGCGGCAGGAAGCGGCTGAGCTGGTGCGGCTCGATCGTGCCGGCCGCGCGGGCCACCGGGTCCAGCCACTCGGGCAGGCCGTCGGCCGTCACCGCGACCTCCCGGCCGGCTGCTCCCCGGGCCCCCGCCTCCTCGCCGTACTGCTGCTCCCGTGCACTCCTCATACGCGCCCCCTCAGGCCTGGCTTCGATGGTGGATCCCTACCGGGGCCGCGCCGGTGATTCCGCGCGGCCCCGGCCCCACGGACGGCGCGGCCGTCGTCATGAGGCGGCCGCCCGGGCCGCCATCGGGGGCGCGGGCTGCCCCGGATAGTCGGCCGGTGGCCTCAGCCGCTGTCCCGGCTGGCCGCCCAGCTCGTACTTGAGCAGCTTCCTGGCCTTCTCCGGGTCCGTCTCGCCCTCGCCGTACGCGGGGCACAGCGGGGCGATGGCGCAGGCTCCGCAGGCCGGCTTGCGGGAGTGGCAGACCCGGCGGCCGTGGAAGACCACGCGGTGCGAGAGCATCGTCCACTCGCTCTTGGGGAAGATCTCGGCGACATCCGCCTCGACCTTCTCCGCGTCCTGCTGGGTCGTCCAGCCGAAGCGGCGCGCCAGGCGGCCGAAGTGGGTGTCGACGGTGATGCCCGGTACGCCGAAGGCGTTGCCCAGCACCACATTGGCGGTCTTGCGGCCGACCCCGGGGAGCGTGACCAGATCCTCCAGGCGGCCGGGGACCTCGCCGCCGAAGCGGTCGCGCAGCGCCGCGGACAGCCCCAGCAGCGACTTCGCCTTGGCCCGGAAGAAGCCGGTCGGCCGGATCAGCTCCTCCAGCTCCTGCGGATCGATCGCGGCCATGTCCTCGGGGGTGGGGCAGACCGCGAAGAGGCGCGGGGTGGTCTGGTTGACCCTCAGGTCGGTGGTCTGCGCCGACAGCACCGTGGCGACCAGCAGCTCGAAGGGGTTGGTGAAGTCCAGCTCGGGGTGGGCGTACGGATACAGCTCGGCCAGCTCGCGGTTGATCCGGCGGGCCCGCCGCACCATGGCGGCCCGCGACTCCGGCTTGCGCGCGGCGGCCTTCTTGGCGGGGGCCTTGGCCGCGGCGGCCTTCTTGGCCGCGGCGGACTTCTTCGTGGCGGCCGTCTTGGTCGCCGCCTTCTTGGCCGCGGGCTTCTCGGCCGGCGCCTGTTGGGCGACCGCGGCGGCCTTCTTGGCCACGGCCTTCTTGGCCACGGCCTTCTTCGCGCCCGCCTTCTTCGTCACGGCCTTCTTCGCCGCCGCCGGCTTCTCGGGGGTTTCGTTCACGGCCGCCTTCTTCCCTGCCGAGGTCGTGCCTATCGGGGTCTTCGTCGCGGAGGTCTGGTCGGTTGTGTCCTGCTCAGCGGCGGTCCGCGCCGTCGGTCGCGACGCGCCAGGCTTCTGGACGGTCGACTTCCGCTCGACCGTCCCCCCGGAGGGCGATTTGTTACTTTTATCCGAATGGGACGCTTCGCCGGACGCCTGTTCGCCCACAGCGGAATCGCGTCCTGCACTCACTCTCCCAGCCCTCCAGTCCTCTGCTCTCACCGGCGTATTGGACACTCGGCCAGACTAAAGCCAGCCACTGACATCCGGCTTGATCACCGTGATTCGTGACCCCAATCGGCCCCCTGCCTTATGGCTGAGGGCACCGGTCCGGCAAACTTGTGATTGATCGCACTGTTTTGCATTCCGGCATGATGGGGACCACAGTCCCCCGGAGCATGTCGACAAGGAGAGATCTCGTGGACGACGTTCTGCGGCGCGCACCGCTCTTCGCGGCGCTCGATGACGAGCAGGCGGCCGAGCTGCGCGCCTCTATGGGAGAGGTCACGCTCGCCCGCGGCGACGCCCTGTTCCACGAAGGGGACCCCGGCGACCGCCTCTACGTGGTCACCGAGGGCAAGGTGAAGCTGCACCGCACCTCCCCCGACGGCCGGGAGAACATGCTCGCCGTCCTCGGCCCCGGCGAGCTGATCGGTGAGCTCTCGCTCTTCGACCCGGGCCCGCGTACGGCCACCGCCTCCGCCCTCACCGAGGTCAAGCTGCTCGGCCTGGGCCACGGCGACCTCCAGCCCTGGCTCAACGCCCGCCCCGAGGTGGCCACGGCCCTGCTGCGGGCGGTCGCCCGCCGGCTGCGCAAGACCAACGACCAGATGTCCGACCTGGTCTTCTCGGACGTTCCGGGCCGTGTGGCACGGGCCCTGCTCGACCTGTCGCGCCGCTTCGGCGTGCAGTCCGAGGAGGGCATCCACGTCGTCCACGACCTCACGCAGGAAGAGCTGGCCCAGCTGGTCGGCGCCTCCCGCGAGACGGTCAACAAGGCGCTCGCCGACTTCGCGGGCCGCGGCTGGCTGCGCCTGGAGGCGCGCGCCGTGATCCTGCTGGACGTCGAGCGGCTGGCCAAGCGCTCGCGCTGAGCACCGCAGAAGCTCGCAGCGAAGGGCCCCGCTCCGGCGGGGCCCTTCGCTCTTGCCTCGCGCCCCGCCGGCCCGCTCGCCATAGTTGCGCCATGACCAACGGCACGGGACTGGACTGGGACGGCTACTTCGTACGGGAAGGGGCCCTGGACCGCGTGTCCGCGCGGTTCGCGCCCGTAGTGGCGCAGCTCGGCACGCGGCTCACCGACCGCTTCGGCCCCGACCGCCTCCACAGCAGCTACCTCTTCGGCAGCATCCCGCGGGGCACCGCCGTAGCTGGCGTCTCCGACCTCGATGCACTGGTCGCCCTACGGGACGAGCCGACCGCCGCCGACCACGCCGCCGCCCGCGGCATCGAGGCGGAGCTGGACGCCGCCCACTGGCAGATCGACGGCGCGGGCCTGCTGCTGTTCGGTGTGGACCGGCTGCTGAGCGAGCTGGAGCGCTACGACCTGGCGTGGTTCGTGGCGTGTCTGTGCACTCCCCTCGGCGGCCCGGACCTCGCCGCCCGGCTGCCCCGCTACCGCCCCACCTCGCTCCTCGCCCGCGAGACCAACGGCGATCTCTTCCGCGACCTGCCCGGTCTGCGCGACAAGGCCGCGGCGGCGACCACGGAGGCCGAGCGCACCCGGCTGACCCGGGGCGTGGCACGTCGGCTCGTACGCACCGGGTTCACCCTCGTCATGCCCCGCTGGGGCGGCTGGACCAGCGATCTCGCCCAGTCCGCCGAGGTGTTCGGCCGCTACTACCCGGCGCACGCCGAGCAGATGCGCGCCGCGGCCCGCGCCGCCCGGACGCCCGCCGCGTACCCGAAGCTGCTGGACGAGCTGCTGGACGGCCTCGCACCCTGGTTGGCCGACGAGTACCTCGCCGTCCACGGGGCGAAGGCTCCCCGCCCGTAGACCGGCTGACGGGGCCTCGCAGCAGGCGGCCGGGCCCGGCGCCGCGGCCCCGGCCGCCTGCTCAGTCCTCGATCAGCCCGTGCTCGCCCAGGTAGTCCAGCTGCGCCCGGACCGACAGCTCGGCGGCCGGCCACAGGGACCGGTCGACGTCGGCGTAGACGCTGGCGACGACCTCGGCGGGGGTGCGATGCCCCGCCTCGACCGCGGTCTCCACCTGGGCGAGCCGGTGGGCGCGGTGCGCCAGATAGAACTCCACCGCCCCCTGGGCGTCGTTCAGGACCGGCCCGTGGCCCGGCAGGACCGTCGAGACGCCGTCGTCCACCGTGAGGGAGCGCAGCCGGCGCAGCGAGTCCAGATAGTCGCCGAGGCGCCCGTCCGGGTGGGCGACCATGGTGGTGCCGCGCCCCAGGATCGTGTCGCCGGTGAGCACCGCGCGGTCGGCCGGGAGGTGGAAGGAGAGCGAGTCGGCGGTGTGCCCCGGTGTGGGCACCACCCGCAGTTCGAGCCCCCCGGTGGTGATGACGTCGCCGGCCGCCAGCCCCTCGCCGCCGAGGCGCAGCGCCGGGTCCAGCGCCCGTACGGCCGAACGGGTCAGCTCGGCGAACCGGGCGGCCCCGTCGGCGTGGTCCGGGTGACCGTGGGTCAGCAGGGTCAGCGCGATGCGCTTGCCGGCCCGCTCGGCGGTGTCGATGACGGCCTGGAGGTGGCCCTCGTCGAGCGGTCCCGGGTCGATGACGACGGCGAGGTCGGAGTCCGGTTCGGCGACGATCCAGGTGTTGGTGCCGTCCAGCGTCATCGCCGACGGGTTCGGGGCCAGTACGCAGTGGGCGCGCGCGGTGGCCGCCCCGGAGATCACTCCGCCGCGGGGCTGCCCCGGGAGGGCGGCTGCTTCGGTCATGTCGGGTTCCCTCCCTTGGGGCCGGGGGCTCCTGAGGCCCCGTCGGCCCCGGCGACGCCGCCGTCGGCGTCCCTCGGCGCGATGTGCTTGGTGAATTCGTCGTGCCCCGGCCAGCTCAGCTCGATCTCGCCGCCCACCAGACGCGCCCGGGCCAGGACCGGCGTCAGGTCCTGGGCCTCCGCGGCGGCCAGCACGTCCGCGGCGGTGGCGTACGGCTGGAGAGCGCGCAGCGTCGCGATCGTCGGCGGCATCATCAGCAGCTCGCCCCGGTCGTAGCCGGCCGCCGCCTCCTCCGGCCGGACCCACAGCGCGAGATCCGCCTCCGTGGAGGCGCTGGGGGTCCCCCCTGGACCGGCGGCGGCCCCGGCCGCACCAGGGGACGGGGCGGTCGCCGAAGGCCCTTGGGTGAGGGTGCGCTGGCCCTCGGGAAGCACGGCGGCGAAGAACCAGGTGTCGTAGCGCCGCGGCTCGAACTCCGGGGTGATCCAGCGTGCCCACGCGCCCAGCAGGTCGGAGCGCAGGACCAGGCCGCGGCGCCCCAGGAAGTCGGCGAAGGACAGCTCATGGGCGATCAGGGCCGCGCGGTCCGCCTCCCAGTCCTCGCCCGTGGTGTCCTCGACGACCGTGTCGGCCGAGGCGCCGGCGAGCAGCACCCCCACCTCCTCGAAGGTCTCGCGCACCGCCGCGCAGACGATGGCCTGCGCGGTGGCCGGATCGACGCCCATACGGACCGCCCATTGGGCGCGCGAGGGACCGGCCCAGGCCACCGGGCGCTCGTCACGGGGGTCGACGGAGCCGCCCGGATAGGCGTACGCGCCTCCGGCGAAGGCCATGGAGGCGCGTCTGCGCAGCATATGGACGGCGGGGCCGCCGGATCCCGAGTCCCGCAGCAGCAGGACGGTCGCGGCCCGCCGGGGCTCGGCAGGAGTCAGCTCGCCGCTCGCGAGCGCCCGGATGCGGTCCGGCCACTCGGGCGGATACCACTGGCCATTGGTCGTGGACGACATGGCCGGATGCTATGCGCTCGCGCGCGGATGTTCGAGGGCCACTTTCGCGCCGGGCGTGCTCCGCCGGGACGCGGCGCCGCCCCACCACCGGGGGCGGGCAAGCGCCGACGTGAACCCGCGAGGGCCGCCGGGCCCGCGCACACGAGGCCGCGGCGCCCGCCCCGCGGCCTCGACCGCTCCGCGGTTCCGACTACTCCGCGATCTCGACCTGGATCTCGACCTCGACCGGCGCGTCGATCGGCAGCACCGCCACACCCACCGCGGACCGGGCGTGGACGCCCTTGTCGCCGAGGATCTCGCCGAGCAGCTCGCTGGCGCCGTTGAGGACGCCCGGCTGGCCGGTGAACTCCGGCGCGGAGGCCACGAAGCCGACGACCTTGACGACCCGCTGGATCTTGTCGAGGTCGCCGATGACGGACTTCACGGCGGCCAGCGCGTTGAGCGCGCAGGTCGCGGCGAGCTCCTTGGCCTGCTCCGGGCTCACCTCGGCGCCGACCTTGCCGGTGGCCGGCAGCGCGCCGTCCACCATCGGCAGCTGGCCGGAGGTGAAGACGTATGCGCCGGAGCGCACCGCGGGCTGGTACGTGGCCAGCGGCGGCACGACCTCCGGCAGCTTCAGCCCGAGCTCTGCGATCCTCTCCTCTACGGCGCTCACGCCTTCTCCCGCTTCAGGTAGGCCACCAACTGCTCGGGGTTGTTCGGGCCCGGCACGACCTGGACCAGCTCCCAGCCGTCCTCGCCCCAGGTGTCCAGAATCTGCTTCGTCGCGTGCACGAGCAGCGGCACGGTCGCGTATTCCCACTTGGTCATGGGCCGAGCGTAATGCCTGTCCAGGGCCGCGGTGGACGCCGTCCGCCACGGCCCGCCCGCGCCCGCCCGGCACGGCGGCCGAGCAGGCGCCCGCCCGACCCCTACGGCACATCCCCGACCTGTCCCGGAGGAATCGTGGGAAAGATCTCCGGGGCCTCCCAGGCGTATCCCGTGCGTAGCCGCGACGCGGACTGGTTAGGCTCCTTGGCGTGAGCAGGCTCCATGTCGTCAGCGGCAAGGGCGGCACCGGAAAGACCACGGTCGCCGCTGCCCTCGCCCTCGCCCTGGCCACCGAGGGACGCCGTACCCTCCTGGTCGAGGTCGAGGGTCGGCAGGGCATTGCCCAGCTGTTCGAGACCGAGGCGCTTCCGTACGAGGAGCGCAAGATCGCGGTAGGCCCGGCATCCGAGGGTGCCTCGCCGTGGGGGTCACCCCGGGCGGAGCCGGGGGGAGACGCCGTCAGGGGCGGTGGCGGACGACGGGCCGGCGAGGTCCATGCCCTGGCCATCGACGCCGAACGCGCCCTCCTGGACTACCTCCAGATGTTCTACAAGCTCGGCGGCGCGGGCCGGGCGCTCAAGAAGCTCGGCGCGATCGACTTCGCCACGACCATCGCCCCCGGCCTGCGGGACGTCCTGCTGACCGGCAAGGCGTGCGAGGCGGTGCGCCGCAAGGACAAGAACGGCAGGTTCGTCTACGACGCGGTCGTGATGGACGCCCCGCCGACCGGCCGCATCACCCGGTTCCTGAACGTCAACGACGAGGTCGCCGGCCTTGCGAAGATCGGCCCGATCCACAATCAGGCGCAGGCCGTGATGCGGGTCCTCAAGTCGCCCGAGACCGCGGTGCATCTGGTGACGCTCCTGGAGGAGATGCCGGTCCAGGAGACCGCGGACGGTGTCGCGGAGCTGCGCGCCGCGGGCATCCCCGTCGGCGGCATCGTCATCAACATGACCCGCCCGGCCCTGCTGGACAACGGCGACCTCGACGTCATCGCCGCCCGCGGGGCCCGTACGGGCGTGGCCAAGGCGCTCTCCCAGGCGGGCCTGGGCGGTGCCCGCCGCGGCGGCCTGGCGGACCGGCTGATCGACCCCCTGCTGGAGCAGGCGCGGGAACACGCCGAGCGGGTCGAGCTGGAGCGCGCCGAGCACGCCGAGCTGACCGCGATCGGCCTGCCCACCTACGAGTTGGAGCTGCTCCCCGAGGGAGTGGACCTCGCCGGGCTCTACCAACTGGCGAGAGACCTGCGGAAACAGGGGCCCATATGACCTCGGACGACACGACGCTGGACGCCTCGGCCCCGTGCCTGGAGGTCGACGCCCTGATCGACGACCCGCGCACCCGCATCGTGGTGTGCTGCGGTTCGGGCGGCGTCGGCAAGACCACCACCGCCGCGGCGCTGGGCGTGCGCGCCGCCGAGCGCGGCCGCAAGGTCGTCGTGCTGACCATCGACCCGGCGAGGCGGCTGGCGCAGTCGATGGGCATCTCCGAGCTCGACAACGTCCCGCGCCGGGTCAAGGGCGTCGACGAGACCGCCGGCGGCGAACTGCACGCGATGATGCTCGACATGAAGCGCACCTTCGACGAGATCGTCGAGGGCCATGCCGACGCCGAGCGCGCCCGCGCCATCCTGGAGAACCCCTTCTACCAGTCCCTGTCGGCCGGTTTCGCGGGCACGCAGGAGTACATGGCGATGGAGAAGCTCGGCCAGCTGCGCGCGAGCGACGAGTGGGACCTGATCGTCGTCGACACACCACCGAGCCGCTCCGCCCTGGACTTCCTGGATGCGCCCAAGCGCCTCGGCTCCTTCCTGGACGGCAAGTTCATCCGGGTGCTGATGGCGCCGGCGAAGGTCGGCGGCCGGGCCGGCATGAAGTTCCTCAATGTCGGTATGTCGATGATGACCGGCACGCTCAGCAAGCTCATGGGCGGTCAACTGCTGCGCGATGTGCAGACGTTCGTGGCCGCCATGGACACCATGTTCGGCGGCTTCCGCACCCGCGCGGACGCCACCTACCGCCTGCTGCAGGCGCCCGGCACGGCGTTCCTCGTGGTGGCTGCCCCGGAGCGGGACGCGCTGCGCGAGGCGGCGTACTTCGTCGAGCGGCTGGCCGCCGAGCAGATGCCGCTGGCCGGCCTCGTGCTGAATCGGGTGCACGGCAGCGGCGCCGCCCAACTGAGCGCCGAGCGCGCACTGGCCGCCGCGGAGGCCCTGACGGACGCGGCGGCGGAGGACGACACCGAAGCGGACCGCGCCGAAAATAATCTTGAAGCAACCGGCATTGTGGATCTCGGCGACGGGAAGGCTGGATCACGTACCGCCGGCGGCCTCTCCCCCGCTGCCGCGGCGGAGCATGTGGCACCCACTTCGGCCTCGGCGGCCCAACTGGCCGCCGGGCTGCTACGACTGCACGCGGAACGCATGCAGGTCCTCGGGCGCGAACGGCGCACACGGGACCGCTTCACCGCGCTGCATCCCGAGGTCCCGGTGACGGAGGTCGCCGCGCTGCCCGGCGATGTCCACGACCTCGCCGGCCTGCGCGCGATCGGCGACCGCCTGGCGCTCAACGGCGCGGAGAGCGACACGGGTACGGACACCGAGACCTGAGCCGTACCCGCCCTGCGAGCCCCTAGCGGCGGCGCCCACCCCGCCATACGCACGCACCACCACCCACGCACGCAGCACGTACAAGCGCACACCACTGCCATGCGCCGCACTGCCGTGCACATAGCCGTCCTGCGCGGCGGCGGCACTGTATGCAGCACCGTCGTACGCCTCACATGCGCGCGCACCAAGGCGCTCGATGCGCCCCTCGGCAGTGCCCCACCTCCGGGCACACCAAGATCACTTGAGCGCGCGCCCACGAAACCGGCGTGCCACCGACCGAGCCCGCGCTCATCCGGCCGACCAGCCGGCCGGCCGCCATCCGATCGCTATCCGACCGCGGCGTACTCGTCGAAGGTCTCGTCCTCGCAGTCCACCGGCAGAATGCCCGTGCTGCGCTCGTATTCCGTACGTGCTGTCTCCAGCAGGCGACGCCATGACGTCACGGTCGGGCGGCGGCGCAACAACGCCCTCCGCTCGCGCTCGGTCATCCCGCCCCACACGCCGAACTCCACCCGGTTGTCCAGGGCATCAGCCAGGCATTCCGTGCGTACCGGACATCCGGTGCACACCGCCTTGGCGCGGTTCTGCGCCGCCCCCTGAACGAACAATTCATCCGGATCGGTAGTGCGGCAAGCTGCCTGCGTACTCCAGTCGGTTACCCAGCCCATGCTGGCGCCGTCCTCTCCCGAATCGAGGCTCCCCCACGGCGGCAATCGGCATATTCACCGTTGCCAGTTGAGGACGTTACGGAAGGCAGACAGGGTGCAACACCCCCTTCGGGCCCAATCTTGAATGGCCCGAACGGACTATGCGTACGCGGCAGATCACCCAACGGAGTGACCGAGCGACATACGTAATTTTGCTCACAAGGCAGGACAGTTCGTCGTCCTGACGCGGGATTTCTGGCGGCTCATAGGGACACGTGGGGTGCGGTCCGCGAGAGATCGGGGGTTGACGAACCGGGGCGTAACCATTCCGCTGTGGCAGCTGGGAACAGGCTAAACGAACAGGTGCGCCCCTGTCCGGCGATTCAGAACGTAGGCTGCCCCCATGCCTAAGAAGCGCGATGGCGGAGGTCTGTCCAAGACGCAGCAAGCCGCCAAGTTCCTCGGTGTGAGCGTCCTGGCCGGCGCGGTGCTCGCCGGTCTCGCGCTCCCGGCGGCCGGAGCCCTGGGCCTTACGGCCAAGGGGTCCGTCGAGGGCTTCGACGACATCCCGGCGAACCTCAAGACGCCGCCGCTCAGCCAGCGGACCACCATTCTGGACGCCAAGGGCGGCGAGATCGCCAAGGTCTACTCCCGTGACCGCACGGTCGTGGACCTCAAGGACATGTCGCCCTATATCCGGCAGGCGATCGTCGCGATCGAGGACGCGCGCTTCTACCAGCACGGCGCCGTCGACATGAAGGGCATCCTGCGCGCGGTCAACAAGAACGCCCAGTCGGGCGGCGTCTCCCAGGGCGCCTCGACGCTGACCCAGCAGTACGTGAAGAACGTCTTCATCGAGGAGGCGGGCGACAACGCGGACAAGGTCGCGCAGGCCACCCAGCAGACGATCGGCCGCAAGATCAAAGAGCTGAAGTACGCGATCCAGGTCGAGAAGGAACTCGGCAAGCGCAAGATCCTGCAGAACTACCTCAACATCACCTTCTTCGGGCAGCAGGCGTACGGCGTCGAGGCGGCCGCCCAGCGGTACTTCAGCAAGCACGCCAAGGACCTCAACCTGGAGGAGTCGGCGCTGCTGGCCGGCATCGTCCAGTCGCCGAGCCGCTACGACCCGGTCAACGCCCCGCAGGAGGCCACCCGGCGGCGCAACACCGTTCTGCAGCGGATGGCCGACCTCAAGAACATCACCCGGGCGCAGGCCGACGCGGCCGCCAAGAAGCCGATCAAGCTCGCGGTCAGCCGCCCGAAGAACGGCTGCATCACCGCCACGGACGGCGCCGGCTTCTTCTGCGACTACATCCGCAAGGTCTTCCTCACCGACAAGTCCTTCGGCAAGACCCGCAAGGACCGGCTGAAGCGCTGGGACAGGGGCGGACTGACCATCCGCACCACCCTCGATCCGCAGACCCAGAAGGCGATCCAGGCGTCCATAAGCGACCACGTCTACGAGGACGACCCGGTCGCCACCGCCGCCGCCATCGTCGAACCGGGCACCGGCAAGATCCTCGGCATGGGCCAGTCGCGCCCGTACGGCTTCGGTGAGAACCAGACCGTGCTGAACCTCTCGGTGGACCGCGCCATGGGCGGCGGCGCCGGCTACCAGCCCGGCTCGACCTTCAAGCCGGTGATCGCGGCGGCCGCGCTGGAGCAGGGCACCAGCCCCGAGCAGGAGTACTCCTCGCCGTACCGGATGCCGTACCCCAGCCCGGTGCAGACCTGCGAGGGCCAGTGGCAGGGCAGCCCCTCCGACACCACCCAGAACGAGAACAAGCGCGAGGTCGGCCCGTACGGCATGAAGGAGGCGACCGCGAAGTCGGTCAACACCTACTTCGTGCAGCTGATCAGCGATATGGGCATCTGCCCGGCGGTCAAGATGGCCCAGAAGATGGGTATCGAGCGGGCGGACGGCAAGGCCCTGCAGCAGGTGCCGTCGATGACGCTGGGCGTCCAGGAGATGTCGCCGCTGACGATGGCCTCCGGTTACGCGGCCTTCGCCAACGGCGGGGAGTACTGCTCCCCGGTCGCCATCGAGTCGATCACCGACGCACGGGGCCGGGCCCTGGAGGTCCCGCGGACCAGCTGCCGCAGCGCGATGTCCAAGAAGACCGCGGACACGATCAACACCCTCCTCAAGGGCGTCGTCGAGGACGGCACCGGCAAGGAGGCCGGCCTCAGGGGCCGCGACAGCGCCGGCAAGACCGGCACCAGCGACAGCCGCTACGCCGCATGGTTCGTCGGCTACACCCCGAACGCGGCGGGCGCCGTCTGGGTCGGCGACCCGCTGCACAAGCGCAAGATGTACGACATCACCATCGGCGGTGTCCCGCACGAGAAGGTCTACGGCGCCGACACCCCCGGCCCCATCTGGCGCGACGCGATGACCGGCGCGCTGGCCGGGCGGCCCGCGCCGTCCCTGCCCACCGTCCCGATCGGCAACCCCGACCGGGACAAGGACCAGGGCGACGACAAGGGCCGCGACAAGCACAAGCCCGGCCGGGGCCACGGCGGCGACAACAAGCCGGGCGGCGGCTGGGACCTGCCCGACTGGCCCGACATCCTGGGCGGCGGCAACGGCGGTTGGTAGGGCGCCGGTTGGCGGCGGGCGGCTCGGCGGGGGCGGCCCCCGCGGGGACTCGCCCGCGGGGCCCGGTGGCCGCCCGTAGAGCCGGACGAAGAGCGCGATGAGGGGGCGCCCCGACACAACGGGGGCGCCCCCTCACCCTTCCCTCAGGACCTCCGTCGGCCCTCCTCAGGGCTTCCCTCGGTCCCTGCCCGGGACTTCCTTCGGCCGCTCAGCCGGCCAGCAGCTTCTTCACCACCGCGGCCACCCGGCCGCCCTCCGCACGACCCGCCACCTGCGGGTTGACGATCTTCATGACGGCGCCCATCGCCTTCGGCCCCTCGGCGCCGGCCCCCTTGGCCTCCGCCACCGCCGCCGCGACCAGCTGCTCCAGCTCGTCGTCGGTCAGCTGCTTGGGCAGATAGTCGGCGAGCACCTCGCCCTCGGCGCGCTCCCGCTCGGCCGACTCGCTCCGGCCGCCCTTGTCGAAGGCGTCCGCGGCCTCCCGGCGCTTCTTCGCCTCCCGCGCGATGATCTTCTCGACCTCGCCGTCGGACAGCTCGCGAGCCTCCGTGCCCGCGACCTCTTCCTTCTGGATCGCGGTCAGCGTGAGGCGGAGGGTCGAGGAGCGCAGCTCGTCGCGCGCCTTGATCGCGGTGGTGAGGTCGTCCTGCAGCTTGGTCTTGAGCGTGGTCATGCCGTCGAGTATGCCCCGGCCCACCGACAACCGCCGCGCCTTTTCCCGCCCCGCCGCCCCGCCCCGGGCCGCCCTGCCGCTGCATTCGCCCCCGCCACTCTGCAACGATGGGGTCATGCGCGCGCGATACGGAGTACCCCTGACCTTGACCGCAGTCGGCGCGGCCGGCGTGGCCTATGCCGCCGGCTTCGAAGTCCGCTCCTTCCGGCTGCGACGCGTGACCGTGCCCGTACTTCCCCGCGGCATGCGTCCGTTGCGCGTCCTGCAGGTCTCCGACATCCACATGGTCAGCGGGCAGCGCAAGAAGCAGCGCTGGCTCCAGTCGCTCGCCGGGTTGCGCCCCGACTTCGTCATCAACACGGGTGACAACCTCTCCGACACCGAAGGCGTCCCGGAGACGCTGGACGCGCTCGGCCCGCTGATGGAGTTCCCCGGGGCGTACGTCTTCGGCTCCAACGACTACTACGGCCCCAGGCCGCGCAACCCCGCCCGCTATCTGCTCGAACGGGTCCAGGGCCGGCACGGCCTCAACGGGAACGCCCCCGTCGTGGGCGCCGTCCACAACCCCTGGGAAGAGCTGCGCGACGCCTTCGACACGGCCGGCTGGGTCAACCTGTCCAACGCCCGCGGCCGCCTCAAGCTGGAGGGCTTCGAGATCGCCCTGACCGGTCTGGACGACCCGCACATCAAGCGGGACTGCTACGCCGAAGTGGCCGGCGGCCCGGAGTCCGGCGCCGATCTCTCCCTGGCCGTCGTACACGCCCCCTACCTGCGCTGCCTGGACGCCTTCGCCGCCGACGGCTATCCGCTGATCCTGGCCGGCCACACCCACGGCGGCCAGCTGTGCATCCCCTTCTACGGCGCGCTGGTCACCAACTGCGACATCGACACCGACCGTGTGAAGGGCCTGTCCACCCACACCGCCGACGGCCGCACGTCCTTCCTGCACGTCTCCGCCGGCTGCGGCACCAACCGCTACACCCCGATCCGCTTCGCCTGCCCCCCTGAGGCGACGCTGCTGACGCTCACGGCGCGGGCGTAGGCGACCGCCCGGGTGCGGGCAATCCGCCCGGCGTAGGGAGACCGCGCGCGGACATACGGGCAAACGGGCGCACGAGAGGCAGCGGACCGGGGGCGGCGAGCCGCGACGGCCGGGCACGTGGTGCGGGGCGCGCGGGGCACCGGCCCCCGCGGCCCGGTGGTCCCCCGGCCCAGTGCTCTCCCGACACGGTGTTCCCCCGCCCCTCCCCGATCCTCCGTCCCCCTACCGTGGAGGAATGTCCGACCCCACCCGGACCTCGCAGTCCACGCGTCACGCCACCGGACCGGCCGGCGCCGCCGCCCGCACCCCGGCCTCGGCCGTCGCCCCCACCCTCCGACGCCCCCTCGCGGGCTTCTTCCGCCTCCTCCTGGCCGCGGCCGCCCTGACCGGCCTCCTCCTGGAGGCCCTGGCCACCCGCGCCCCGGCCCGCCTCGCCGCCTCCTTCACCGCGCAGACCGCCCTCGCCACGGCACTGGTCTCCCTCTGCACCGCCCACCGGGCCTGGACCGGCCGCCGCCCCGTAACCCCCCGCCTCACGGGCGCCCTCCTCACCTATGTCTCCCTCGCGGCCCTCCTCCACCACCTCCCGGCCGCCTCCGCCCCCTTCACGCTCCCCGAAGCCGCCACCCCCACCACGGCCCAAGCGATCTCCCACCTCCTCCTCTTCACTCTCATCCCGCTCGCCACCACCGCCGACTGGCTCCTGCTGACCGCCCCGCGCGGATTCCGCCTCCCCTACGCCTGGCAGTGGCCGGTCTACCCCCTGCTCCACCTCGGCTTCGCCCTCCTCCTCCCGGCCCTCGCGGGCACCGCCCCCTCCCGCCTCCTGGCCCCCGCCCTCACCATCGCCGTGGCGAGCTGCCTCCTCCCCCTGGTCGCCCTCGCGATCGACCAGGTCAGGCCCGCTCCCCGGCTCCGCAAGAACCGGATTTCGCCTACGGGGATCAGTCCGCTAAAGTAGAGCTCGTTGCTTCGGGGTGTAGCGCAGCTTGGCAGCGCGCTTCGTTCGGGACGAAGAGGTCGTGGGTTCAAATCCCGCCACCCCGACTGAAGGAACACAGGTGAGGCACCTACCAGATTTGGTAGGTGCCTCACCTGCTTTGTGTGTGTCCAACTGCGGGACCGGCGTTCCGGGTTCAGGCTCTTCGAGGGGCGCCGCGGCTCCGTCCCGCCGGCAGCGGGACGGAGCTGTGGTGGAGCTCACGTGGGACCCAAAGGGGTGCCCCCCTACCGCCCGCCGTTCGCTGACCGGGCGAGGGTGTGGGTGATCACCTCGGCGCGGGCGTTGATCATGTACATGCTGCCGGCGTAGAAGAGGTCGCCGGAGGTGATGTCGCCCAGGGCGAAGAAGCGGGGGACGTCGTCGGGGAGGGTGGCGCGCAGGGCGTTGGTGGCGACGTCGATGCGCAGGCCGCCGAGGGGGTTGCGGACGGCGAGACCGGAACCGGTGAGCGAGTCGAGGAAGGGCTCGGCGCGGGTACCGGTGCCGGCCAGGCCGGAGCGGGTGGCGTCGACCACCGTGTCCACGCCGGTCAGCCGTCCGCCGCCGTCCTCCAGGGTGAACCCGCCGCCGGCGCGCGCGGTGACGCCGGCCGTTTGGGACCGTACCGTCAACTGGCCGCTGTCCATGGCGTCCAGCAGCGCCCGGGCGGTGGGTGGCGGCATCGGGTTGTACAGCGGTTTGCCGAACGGGTGGAAGCGGCCCAGGAACAGCCGGCGGTCGGCGTCCGGCAGGGCGCACCAGATGGGTTCGCGCGCCTGGTGCATCATCGCCGCCACCGCCGCATGGCAGGCGTTGTACTCCAGCTGGGAGAGGTCCTCGCGCAGCCGCTCGGCCGCGGGGCGGTCCGCGGCGAGCGCACGGAGGTCCACGCCGGCGGCGATCAGCTCGTCGCGCAGCAGCCGCCAGGCGTCCCGTATGCGCAGGGTCCCGTCGGGTCCCACCCGGCGCCGTACCGCCTCCGGCGTCGTATGGCGCAGCTCGAACGGGCTCTGGGTGGCGCGCACCCCGGGCAGCAGTCCGTGCCGGGAGGTCATGGTGATCGGCCCGCGGTGTCCGGAACGCAGCAGTCCGAGGGCGACGTCCACTCCGGACAGGCCGGTGCCCAGCACCAGGACGTGGGAGTCGGCGGCTATCCGGGGCAGTACCGAGCGCAGCGGATAGGGGTCCGGGTGGAAGCCGGGCGTGCCGGTCAGCCGGTAGGGGTCGGTGGGCTCGCCGGTCCCCAGGCACAGCACCACCCGGTCGAAGTGGCCGACGCCGCCGGCGCTGCGGATCATCACGTCGGCGGCGGTCGCCTTCGCCTCGACGGCGAACTCCGGTACCACCCCCACCGTCCAGCCGCGCCGCTCGGCCTCGGCGCGGCCGCCCTCCAGATGGGATGTCAGATACTCGCCGTAGACCCGCCGGGGAACGTAGGAGTCCACCGGCTGCGACCCGTAGGGGGTGCCCCGGTACCGCGGTTCGCGGTGCAGCCAGCGCAGGAAGTGGTCCCGCTCCGCGCACCGCACCGACATGTACCCGGCCTCCCTGTTGACCAGGGCGCAGTCCAGGTCGGGGCGGTAGGCGCGGCCCGTGGCGAGATGGGCCGATCCCTCGTACACGGTGAGGTCGCAGCGCGTCTCCTCGCCCTCGAAACGGCGCAGCAGGCTGTCCAGCAAGCTGACCGCGGCCGCTCCACCACCGATCACCGCCACACGCATCGTGCATCCCCCTCCGGCCGCCGCCGTTGTCTAGCGGTCCGCTTCCAGATCGATGACGGGCAGCCCGCGCGCCTCGTCCAGGCGCCTGGTCAGCGGGCTCGGGAACTCGGTGACCATGACCTCCAGCGTCGGCCGCACCGTGGCCCGTTGGACGTGTCCGCCGACCGTCGAGCCGTCCCGGCGGCCGAGCACCGCGTGCATGTGGACGGAGGGCCGCCCGTCCTTGAGCGCGATGTTGCCGGTCAGGCTGAGCACCTCGGTGTGCTCGGTGACCGGGATCGGGACGTGCGTCCTGCTCTCCGGGTCGAAGAGCGAGAGCCCGGCGTCGCGGAAGGCGCCGATCCCGGTGAACGAGGCCCCGGCCACCGAGTGGTCGGTGGCGAACTTCTCCAGTACGGGCAGCACGTCCTCGTCCTGGTCGAGGACGACGGCGAACATCCGGGGTCCGTCATCGGTCAGCAGGCGGCTGTGCATCTGGGTCAACTCGCTTTCGTGGTGCTGGTGCTGGTGCTGGCGGCCGGGTCGCCGTCGGGGACCTCGGCCGGCGCGGGCGCGACCGGCGCGGCCCGCCAGCGCTTCTTCAACCGGCCTACCAGGTCGAACTGGTTGATGACCAGTCCCAGGATGACCAGCACGATCGCACCCGCCTTCAGCGCGCCCAGCGGCTCGCCGAGGAGCAGCATCGAGGAGGCCATCCCGAAGACCGGCACGAGCAGCGACAACGGGGCCACGTGCGAGGTCTTGTAGTTGCGCAGCAGATGACCCCACAGGGTGAAGCCGAAGAGGATCGTCGGGTACACCATGTAGGCCAGCGAGCCGAGGCCCACCCAGCCCATGTGGGTGAAGGAGTGGGTGATCGAGCCCCAGCCGTTCACCCCCAGCGAGAGCAGGAACATCGGGATCGGCGGGATCAGGCTCGCCCACACCGTGAACGCCAGCGCGTCGGTCGGGTGCGCCTTCTTGATGACGATGTTGGCCATCGCCCACGACAGCGAAGCGCCGATCACCAGCACCGCGCCGACGGCGGTGACCGACCCGTCGGTGATCCCGATGATCAAGGCGATGCCGACGGCCGCCACCACCACGCCGGTCAGCTGGCGCGGTACGACCCGCTCGCGCAGCATCGCCGCGGCCAGCCCGATGGTCCAGAACGCCTGGAGCTGCATCACGACCGAGGCCAGCCCGGCGGAGAACCCGAAGTGCATCCCGGCGAAGAGCAGCCCGAACTGCCCGATGCCGAAGAACAGCCCGTATAACGCGATGTAGCGCCACGGCACTTGGGGGCGCTTGAAGAAGAACACCGCGGGCAGCGCCGCCAGCAGGAACCGCAGCGAGGCCAGCAGATAGGGGTCGAACGACCGTAGTCCGATGTCGATGATGGCGAAATTGACCCCCCAGATCACCATCACCAGGACGCCGCCCAGAAACTTCGAGATCGGCAAGGAACCCTCCTTCAACGGGTGCGCTCGACAGGCTGGGCAGCCGGTTCGGTACGTATCACCTGGAACGCCTCGGCCATCCGGCCGTCCGCCAGACCGCCCGCCGCGGCCTGCCCGCGCAACCTCGAACGTATGTCGTCCGCCAGGTTCGCACGGTGGGCGGTCTGCGACGTGTGGGCACGCAGTGCGGCCAGTTTGCGGTCGAACACGTCGGTGACGTCGACCCAGGTGTCGGGGCGCGGTGAGGTCATCACCCAGATCTCCGGGACGACGCACGGCCGCAGCCCCTCGGACAGCAGCAGTTCCGGGTAGGCGCGCGGGTTGCGGGCGTCCGGGTAGAGCGCCGCCAGCGCGGCCTCTCCCGCGGCGCGGTGGTCGGGGTGGATGTCCGGCAGGAAGTCCCAGTTGAGCTCCGGGCTCTGGATCAGCGCCCGCTGCGGCCGGACCCGCCGGATCACCCGGGTGATCTCCCGCCGCAGCTCCAGGCCGGCCGTCAGCTCCCCGTCGGGCAGGCCGAGGAAGACGACCTCCTTGGCCCCGAGGGCGTCGGCGGCGGCCCGCTGCTCCGCCTCCCGGACGGCGGCCAGTTCGGCCCGGGGGACGGCCGGGTCCTCGCCCCCGGCCGCCCCGTCGGTCAGCACCAGATAGGTCACCTCGGTGCCCGCCGCGGTCCACTGCGCGATGGTGCCGCCGGCCTTGAAGTCCACGTCGTCCGGGTGCGCGGCGATCGCCAGCACCCGGTCCACGTGGCCGAACGGGGGCTCGGCGGATCCGGCGTGCGTCACGCGGGCTTCACCCCGGCGGTGAACAGGAAGGACCGCGGCACGTTGGGCATCGAGCGCGGCGGCACCGGGTGCGGCCAGCGGTCGAAGTCGGCGCCCTCCTCACCGGGCTGGAGCAGTTGCTCGGTCACCCAGCCGCAGGACTCCAGGAACTCCTCCGGCTCGTCGGTGCCGAACAGCCAGGGGTTGCCGTCCTCCATCAGCACCCGCATGAAGCCCTTGGCGAGCGGGTTGTGGAGGGTGGCCCGGCTGGTCATATCGCCGATCAGCACGGATCCCGGCGCGGACAGCTCGCGCAACGAGCCCAGCAGATCGCGCACCACGTCCTCGGGCAGGAAGAAGAACAGCCCCTCGGCCACCCACAGGGTCGGCTGCCCGGGGTCGAAGCCCGCGGCGTGCAGCTCGTCCTGCCATCCGGCGGCCAGGTCGACCGGAACCGAGTGGCTCTGGCTGACCGCTCCCGCCGCCTGCCGCGGCGGGTTCTCGGCCAGCAGCGCCGCCTTGGTCTCCAGCAGCGCCGGCCGGTCCAGCTGGAAGAGGGTGACGCCCTCGGGCCAGGTCAGCCGGACGGCCCGCATGTCCATTCCGGCGGCCACCAGCACCACCTGGCGGATGCCGCGCTCCTTGACGGTGCGGACGATGGCGTCGTCCATGTAGCGGGTGCGCACCAGCACGAACGGGACGACCGCGGAACCGGCGTAGCGTTCGAGCAGTTCGAAGCCGGTCTCACCGGCGACCAGCCGCGCATAGGGGTCGTCGAAGATGCGGTCCGGCCGCTCGGACTCCACCGCGCGGGCGGCGGCGGTCCACTGCGCGGTCTTGGACACCGGCTCCATGACCTGATTCACCGATTCCATGTGTCACTGCTCCCCGTCTGTCGAAAGTGGGCCCGGGTGTGGTCAGACATCCCGGCGCCGGAAGATGCTGTGCAGGACCATGCTGAAGACCGCGGATCCCTGGGGGTCCAGCAGCTCGCACCGGGGGCGGACGATGCCCGAGCCGCGGCGGCCGAGCACCGGGGCGGTCCCCAGTACCGTGAGCCGGGCCTGGAGCACGTCCCCGGCCCGTACCGGTTTGAGGAAGCGCAGCTCGTCCACCCCGGGCGAGCCCTCGCCGGCGGACCGGTTGAGGATCTCCTCGACGTAGCGCCGCATGAACAGCGAGGCCGTCAGCCAGCCGCTGGCCACCAGGCCGCCGAAGGAGGAGTCCTTGGCCTTCTCCGGGTCGGTGTGGAAGACCTGCGGGTCGTAGGCGTGGCCGAAGCTGAGGATCTCCTCCTCGGTGACCTCGACCTTGCCCAGCTCGAACACGTCGCCCACGTGAAAATCTTCTAGGTAGAGCATTTGCCGAACCGACCTACCATTCCGCGCTGATGAGTTCCTCCGGCCGGGCTCCGGCCAGCCGGTACCGTTCCGGGTCGGCCGGACGGCCGGTGTAGAGCCGGAAGAGGGTGGGGACATCGGTGTGCAGCCGCGCCGGCTCCCGGTCGTCGAGCGGTGAGCCGAGGACCAGTTCCCGGTCGTCGAGCGTGACGTGCACCTGCGGGGTGGCGACCACCCGGGCGCATCCGGCGAGCGCCTCCAGCGCCTCCGGCACCCCCGCGCTCCGGTACGCGTCGGACATCTGCAGCGCTTCCCGGACGTCGCCGCCGTGGATCCAGGTGCCCAGGGCCGCGAGATCCTTGGTGCCGCCGGCCGCGCGGATCGCGGGGCCGGCCACCGTCAGACCGCGCTCGAACTCCGCCAGCACATCGGCGAACGGCCAGTCCCGGCGCTCCTCGACGTCCCGTTGGTTCTGGTCGTGGCTCGCCTTGTACGCCGCACCGGCGGTGAGCCCCACCAGCGCCGCCGCACAGTGCGCCACCACATCGCGCACCGTCCAGGCCGGGCACGCCGTGACCCGTTCGAGCATGCCGGCGGGCAGATCGCGCAGCGCGGGCACCAGGGTCTCGCGCTCGGCGCGCAGCAGCCGCTCGGGGACGGTCTCGACGGCCGGTGCGATCACGCCACTCCCGCCCGGAAGTACCGCCCCTCGATCCGCCGCAGGGTGCGGAAGTCGTCGATGTCCAGCGTCTCCATGTCGATCTCCTCGCCGCTGAGCCGGGAGACCAGGAGCATGAACTCGACGAAGGCGAGGGAGTCGATGAGCCGGTTCTCCAGGATGTCGAGGTCCGCGTCGATGTCGGACACCTCCGGGTGGCGGGCCAGGATCCACTGCTTGAGCTGTTCCTGTTCAGACATGGGACGTCCCTTCGGTAGTTGCGGCTGATGCCAGTGCCTGGTCTGCCTTCGCGACGGCCTCGTCGGCCGCCGCCCAGTCGCCGTAGCGGTCGTGCAGCACGGCGAGCCACCGCTCCAGACCGAACGCGACGCAGCTGGTGAACACCGGCCGTCCGCTGTCGGCCAGTTGGATGTCGCAGCGCTCGCCGAAGAAGTTGCGGTGCTTGTTCACCGACGCGATGGCCAGATCCCCGGCCAGGAACTCGTACTTGACCGGCGCGATGCGCTGGAGCAGGGCGCGCGGGCCCTCGCCGTCGAAGAACGGGTCGGCCGCCGCCTCCTTGCGCAGCGGCAGGTCCAGCGCCTCGGCGAACTGCAGGATGCGCGTCGAGAAGCGGTCGATGTGCTCCTCGACGAACTCCTGCTCGCCCAGGGCCACGATCTCCCGCATGTGGAAGCCGAGCAGCCGGCGCAGCCCGGTGTAGCGCTCCTCGCGGCGGAAGCAGCGGCCGACCAGGGTGATCAGGGTGTTGCCCGGCAGGCTCGTCCCCTCCATCCCCAGGTAGACCGCGTAGCAGGTGGCCGACGGCAGGGCGATCTCCGCGCTCTGCAGCTGCTCCGGCGGGAACTCCTCGATGGTGCAGGCGTCCTGGCCCTGCGGACGGCGCTCCAGGTCCAGCGCGTTGACCACCAGCGCCTGGTGCGGGAAGTTCTGGTAGTAGTCGAGCTTCGCCAGCTTGGCCACGGGCAGCAGCGGTGCTCCGACGACCGGTTCGGCGCCGACCCCGACGCCCCACCGCTCGAACATGTCGTCCAGGCGCCGCAGGAGCCGGGCTTCGCCGGCGGGCAGGTAGGCGAGACCGTTCGCTTCCATTCCGACCTCCTTCGCCCGGATCAGATGTCCGGCAGCAGGTCGTCGGCGAAGATCCCCGACTTGAGCATGAACGACATCGGCTTGCGCACGACCTTGCGCTCCAGCTCGCGGCGGGCCGGGTCGGAGACCACCCGCTCGCGGAACTCCAGTGGCTTGGCGATCCCGGCGTCCCGGTAGACCTGCGGGTTGTAGAAGGAGCGGAGGCTGAAGACGATGTACCGCTTGAGGTACTGCTCGATCTCCAGGCGCTGCTGGTCGGTCATGGTGCCGGCCATCTCGGAGTAGAGCATCGAGACCAGCTCGCGGCCGAACGCGATGTGCCGGGACTCGTCCTCGTGGTGCACCCGGTTGACCTTGCGGATGGTCTCGTGCAGGGAGTCGTCGCCGGCCATGCGCATGTTGTAGAAGTCGACGATCTCCTCGAAGAGGAGGATCCTGGAGAACACCAGGAAGTTCTCCACCTGCGCGTTGTCATGCGGAATGGAGTTGAGTTTCGGCCCGCTGTAGATCTTGTCGCCGTACCGGAGGCAGAACTCGGCGAAGAACCACATGTGTTCGTTCTCTTCGCCGATGAAGTGGTGGAAAAAGTCCGACGGCAATTCGAAGCCGGTCGTGTGGATCCGCTTGATGACCTCGATCAGCAGCTCGCGGATTCCCTCGACGTTGAGGCTGTAGAAGTTGATGCTCTCCCAGCGCGACAGCCGCTGGGCCTCCTCGGTCGTCAGCTCTTTGGCGGCCTCGGTGCCGTAGGTGGACACCAGGTCGTGGCTCATCCACGACATCTGCTCGGGCAGCGAATCGGGCCAGTCGAACTCGCGGTACGGGTTGTAGTAGCCGTCCACCGACTTGTCGATGAGCCGCTTGAGGATCTCAGCGAACCGAGCCGACTGCTCCGGGACTTGCGGTGCTTTGCTGGCTACTGCGGACATGCTTCTCCCTGTCGGTAAATGACTGGAGGTGGGCAAGAAGGGGGATGCTCGGGCACTACTTGTCGCGTCGCCGCGCATTCCAGAGACTTCGCGGCGTCCGCTGTATGGAGTTTCGAGGTCCGCTTATCCGCCGCGGTCACCGGCGGGCTGGCAGACATTCACGATGTTAGGCGACCGATACAGCCGCAAGCCAGCGTCATTCTGCGCGGCACTAAGCGGAGTTCACGTCTCCAATTTCACCGTGCGTCGCCCCCGCCGGGGGCCTGAGCAGCCAATTCCCCGTTTGTTGCAGGAACATTGCAGCTACATTAAGTGATCAAGGTGCCTTCAAACGTGAGTTTGACCCCGCCGGACGTTTTTCGGCCGACCCTGAAGGAGCACAAAGCCGAGGTCACAGCGGGTTCAGATGGCCGACCCGCCGCTCAACTGCTCGTCAGTGACACGTCGTTGGCGTCACGCTTTGGCGCAATCAGCACTCTGGCCGCTTCCCCATCCCTAAAGAACTGAGGTCTGGAGCGACTACTGGGACTCCCCGCGGGATGCGCCCCCGGCTGCGCGAGTGGCCCTGCGCCTTATCACAGTGCTGGCGGCAGGCGTCACTGGTATATGAATAACCGACCCGCGGGTTTTTATGCGACCGCCCGCCAGGTCAGACGCATTTCGCCGGTTGCGGGCCAATGACGTGGGGTTGTCGTCTCCGCTCCCGGAATTGCCCCGGCTCCGGTGTCCAGTACCTGCCATCCGCGGGGGAACGCCCCCGAGAACGCCTAGGAGAGCCCCTTCGACCTGTGCGCGTCGGGGCACCCGGCGGAGTCCCCGGTACGGCACCGTCGAACCGGGGAGTCCACCGTCTTCCGTAGGCCCGTACGCTCCCGTCTCATGAGCGTGGACAGGGGGCAGCACGGACAGCAGGACACGGTCGAGCCGGTCCACCGGCCGACGCGCGCCGACCTCCTCGCGGGCGTCCGGGGTACGTGGTGACGCTCGCCCAGCGCCGGCCGGTCTTCCGCGGCTACCGCGCGACCCGCGACCACCTGGTGAGCCGGCGGCTGCCGCGGGTCTGAAGCCGGGCGCTTTGTATCGGCCGGGTATCAGGCAGCGCTTCGTTGCCCATCGAATGCGCCGGCACCCGGGGTCTGCCGGCGCGACGCGGTCGCCGGGGCCGGTGGCTGGCCTATCGTTCCTTTCAGGCCACCGGTCGCGCCTGCGGGCACACGGGGCCCGTGCCGCACGACCGTCCGAACAGGAGTGATCCGCCCGTGTCCTCGTCCGCCCCGGAGCCGGCCTCCGATCGGCCCGTCCGCGTGCTGCTGGTGGAGGACGACGAGCTGATGCGCCGGTCCTTCGCCGTCGCTCTGGAGCGCTACGGCTACCAGGTGGCGGCCGCGGCCGACGGGCTGGCGGGGCTTGAGCGCTTTCGCGACGAGAGCTTCGACCTGCTGATCCTGGACGTGATGCTGCCCGGTCTGGACGGCATCGGCCTGTGCCGCAGGGTCCGGGAGACCAGCCTGGTGCCCGTTTTGATGATGTCCGCCCGCGGCGACGGGCTCGATGTCGTCGCGGGTCTGGAGGCCGGGGCGGACGACTACGTGGTCAAGCCCGTGGACACGTACGTGCTCGTGGCCCGGATCCGCTCGCTGCTGCGCCGGGCGACCTACGCGCCCGCCCCGGAGCCCGGGCGGGCCGCGGGCGACGGGCCGTCTCCGGCGCAGGAGCGGTCGCTGGTCTTCGGGGACCTGACCGTCGACACCGGCGGCATGGAGGTGTGCGTCGCCGGACGTCCGGTGGCGCTGACCCCGACCGAACTGAAGCTGCTGCTGGAGTTCGCCGCCCACCCGGGCATCGTGCTGGAGCGGCACACGCTGCTGCGCAACGTCTGGGAGTACGGCTGGGACGGCGACAGCCGGGTCGTGGACCTGTGCGTGCAGCGGCTGCGCCGGAAGCTGGGCCGGGACCGGATCGAGACGGTCCGCGGCTTCGGCTACAAGCTCAGGCGCTGAGGCCGGTGCGTCCGTTCCTGCGGCTGCCGAAGCGGGGGTCGCTGCGCTGGAAGATCGCCGCGCTGGCCGCGGCCACGGCCTGCCTGGTCGCGGTGGCGGTGGGCGTGCTGGTGCACCTGTGGACCGCGCAGGACATCCGGAGCCGCGCCGGAGCCGAGGCGTTCAACCGGCTGTACTCGGCCATGGACACCTACCGGCGCACCAACACCCTCGCGGACGGTGCCGAACTCGATCCGGCCGAGCTGCCCACCGCGCTGCGGCACCCGGCCGACGGCGAACGGCATACGGCGTACGACGGGCGCGTCGAGGGGAACATGGGCCCGAGCGTCTGGGCCGCCCAGCGGGTCGGCGGCCCGGACAGCCGGGTGCTGGCGATCCAGGTCAACATGAGCTCGGAGCTGCATACCCTGCGCCGGCTCGACATGGTCATGGCGGTGGCCTCGCTGGTCGCGATCGCGGCGGCGGTGCCCGTGGCGGTCTACGGGGCCGGGCTGCTCGGCCGCCGGCTGCGGCGGGTCTCGGAGACCGCGGGGCGGATCTGCGCCGGGGACCTCGACGCCCGCACCGGACCGACCGAGGGCCGCGACGAGGTGGCCGACATCGCCGCCACCGTCGACCTCATGGCCGACAGTCTCGGCCGGCGGCTGCGCACCGAGCGCCAGTTCACCGCGGACGTGGCCCATGAACTGCGCACCCCCGTCGGCGGTCTGCTGGCCGCCGCCGACCTGCTGCCGGCCGGCGAGACGGAGGATCTGCTGCGGGCCCGGGTGCGCGACCTGCGCGGCCTGGTCGAGGACCTGCTGGAGATCTCCCGGCTCGACGCCGGCGCCGAACAGCCGGTCCGGGCCCGTGTTCCGCTCGGGGCGGTGGTCCGCGAGGCCGTGCTGCGCACCGGCCTCGACACCGAGGTCACCGTCGTCGGCGCACCGCGCGGAGCGGACGCGGAGGGCCCGAAGGGCGCGGAGAGCAGCGTGCACCCCGTGGACACCGTGGAGACCGACCCGCGCCGCCTGGAGCGGATCGTCGGCAACCTCGTCGTCAACGCCCACCGGCACGGGGACACCCCGGTACAGGTCACCGTCGACGGCCACAGCGTCGTCGTACGCGACCACGGCCCCGGCTTCCCCGCCGACCTGCTGCGCGAGGGCCCGCGCCGCTTCCACACGGGCGCCGCGGAGCGCGGCACGGGCCACGGCCTCGGCCTGACCATCGCCCTGGGCCAGGCCGGGCTCCTGGGGGCCGAGCTGCGCCTGGACAACGCCCCGGACGGCGGCGCCGTCGCCCGCCTGCGCCTGCCGCACTGACCGCCCGGCCCCTACAGAACCGGTACGAAGCGGAGCGGCAGCCGATACACGGCGGCCGAGGTCCTGATACGTCCGCCGGGCACCTTTCGAAGTGCACCTTCCGCCCCGAAGTCCGCACCCGAAGAGGAGTCCCCGTGACCGCCGCCCCCCTGGACACGCTCGCGCAGAACCCGCCGACAGGGATCGCGGCCACCACCACCGACCTGTCGAAGGCATACGGCAGCGGCGACACCCGGGTCGTCGCCCTGGACCGGGTCAGCATCGCCTTCCGCGAGGGCGAGTTCACCGCGATCATGGGCCCCTCCGGCTCCGGCAAGTCCACCCTGATGCACTGCGCCGCCGGACTCGACTCGCCCAGCTCCGGCTCCGTCCGCATCGGCACCACCGAACTGAGCACGCTCGGCGACCGGCAGCTCACCCGGCTGCGCCGCGACCGGATCGGCTTCATCTTCCAGGCGTTCAACCTGCTGCCGACGCTGACCGCGCTGGAGAACATCACGCTGCCGCTGACCATCGCCGGACGCCGCGCCGACCAGCAGTGGCTGGACCGCGTGGTGGCCATGGTCGGCCTCTCCCAGCGCCTCGGCCACCGGCCGGCGCAGCTGTCCGGCGGGCAGCAGCAGCGCGTCGCGGTGGCCCGCGCCCTGGCCTCCCGGCCCGCGATCGTCTTCGGCGACGAGCCCACCGGCAACCTCGACTCCCGCGCCGGGGGCGAGATCCTCGGCTTCCTGCGCGACTCGGTGCGCGAGCTCGGCCAGACCGTGGTCATGGTCACCCACGACCCCGTCGCCGCCGGATACGCCGACCGCGTGGTCTTCCTCGCCGACGGCCGCCTGGTCGACGAGATGGCACGCCCCACCCCGGACCGGGTCCTGGACGTCATGAAGACCTTCGACACCCGCGCCCGCACCAGCTGATCCGCCGTCACCCCGGCACCTGACTCCACCCCGACATCCCGAAAGCCGCCCATGCTGAGAACAGCCCTGCGCAACGTCCTCGCGCACAAGGCCCGTCTGGTCATGACCGTCCTCGCGGTCTGCCTGGGTGTCGCGTTCGTCTGCGGCACCCTCGTCTTCGCGGACTCCTCCGCCGCGGCCTACCGCGCCGCCGCGTCGCGGAACTTCGCGGACATCGCGGTCACCGTGACCGCGAAGGCCCCCGCTCCGGGGTCCGGCGCGGACCAGCACGGCACCGTGCTCGACGACGCGCTCGCGCGGAAACTGGCCGCCGTACCCGGTGTCGCCGCCGTGCACCCGTCGGCCGACGGCTCGGCCACGCTGAACGCGGCGGACGGCACTCCGCTGAGGGCGGGCAAGGCGTGGGCGAACCTGGCCGCCGCCTACATACCGGGCAAGGACGGCAGGGACACCCGCTATCCGCTGCTCAAGGGCCGGGCCCCGCAAAGCGGCGGGGAGGTCGCCGTGGACGGCGGCACCGCCGCCGCCGGCCGGTTCGCCATCGGCGACACGATCACGCTGGCCACCGACGGCCCGGTCATGACCAAGCGACTCGTCGGCATCGTCAGCACCGAGGACACCCGGGTGACGGCCGGCGGCACCCTCGCCCTGTTCGACAAGGCCACCGCCCAGCGGCTGTTCGCGTCCCCCGGCCACTACACCGGGATCGATCTCTCGGCCGCGCCCGGCACCGACCAGGTCGCGCTCGCCGACCGGGTCACCGCCCGCCTCCCGGCCGACCGGGCCGAGGCCACCAGCGGCGCCGCCCAGGCCGCCCAGCAGGCCACCTACGTCGACACCCTGACCCGGGGCTACACGAAGCTGCCGATGGTCTTCGCCGGGGTCTCGCTGTTCATCGGCTCGTTCCTGGTCGTCAACACCTTCACCATGCTCGTCACGCGGCGCACCCGTGAGATCGCGCTGCTGCGGGCGATCGGCGCCGAGCGCCGCCAGGTGGTCCGCTCCGTCCTGCTGGAGGCGCTGCTGCTCGGCCTCGCCGCGTCGGCGGCCGGCTTCCTGCTCGGCCTGGGCATCGCCGCCGTGCTGCCCGACGTCCTGGGCAGCGCCGAGGACCCGCTGCCGAGCGGGCCCCTGGTGATCGGCCCGCGTCCCATCGTGGCGGCGCTCGGCGTGGGCGTGGGGGTCACCGTGCTCGCCGCGTGGCTGCCGTCCCGCAGGGCGGCGAAGGTCGCGCCCGTCGAGGCGATGCGCTCGGCCGAGCAGCCGCCCTCGGCCGCCCGCTCGCGGATCCGCGGCGCGGTGGGACTGGTCCTCCTCGTCCTCGGCGCCGGGCTGCTGGTGTCGCTGACGGGGGCGAAGGACGCCTCGGTGGAGAACCTCCAGAGCGCGATGTTCGGCTGCGCCGTCCTCGTCATCGCCATGATCATGCTGGCGCCGCTGCTCGCCGCCCCCGTGATCCGGCTGACCGGCCGTATGACCGGCCGCTTCGGGATCACCGGCCACCTCGCGCGGGAGAACGCGCTGCGCGATCCGCGGCGCACCGCGGCCACCGCCGCCACCTTGATGATCAGCACGGCCCTGGTCACCGGACTCGCCGTCATCGGCAACTCCACCGGCCAGGCCCTCGACCGCCAGGCCGCGGCCGGTCTCGGCGCCGACTACGTCATCAGCACCCGCACCCCCACGACCGGCATCGACCCGGCCGCGGTACGACGGGTCGCCGACACCTCCGGGGTGCGGACCGCGGCCGCCGTCACCGACTCCACCCTGTTCGTCGGCGGCAACGTCCGGCAGATCTCCGGTGTCGACCCCGACGCCGTGTCCGACGTCATGAAGCTCGACTTCGTCAGCGGCTCCGCAAAGGACCTCGGTCCGGGCCGGATCGCCGTCTCCGCCACCACCGCCCGCGCACACGGCGTCGCCGCGGGCGGCAGGCTCACCGCCGGCATGGGCCAGAGCCAGGACCTCAAGCAGTACACCGTCGTGGGCGTCTACAAGGACAACCCCGTCGCCCACGACGCACTGGGCGCCCGCGCCGAGGTGCAGCGCAGCAGCTTCAAGCCCGGTTCCGTCCAGCGCGTCCTCGTCCGCACCGACGGCGGCGCGGTGTCGAAGGCCACCGCGGACCGGCTGCGCACCGCCGTGGGCAGCAATCCGCTGCTGACGGTGCAGGACCGGGAGGCATTCGTCCACGAGTCCGCCGGCACCCTGGGCAACCTGCTGACCCTGATGTACGGGCTGCTGGCCATCGGCGTCGTGATCGCCTCGCTCGGCATCGTCAACACCCTGGCCATGTCGGTCGCGGAGCGCACCCGCGAGATCGGCGTCCTGCGCGCCATCGGCATGGACCGGGCCGGCGTCCGCCGGATGATCCGCCTGGAGGCGGTGACCGTCGCCGCCTTCGGCACGCTACTGGGCCTGGCGGGCGGCCTGTTCGGCGCCTGGGCGGTCGGCGCACTGGCCAACGGCGCGCTGGAGCACTACTCCCTGGCACTGCCCTGGGGAACCCTGCTCCTCGTGGGCCTGACCTCCCTCACGATCGGCGCGCTCGCGGCCACCGTCCCGGCCCGCCGGGCAGCCGGCCTCGGCCCTCTGGAGGCCGTGGCGGAGAGCTGACCCGCAGCGCCCGCGCACACCCCGCCGACCGGAAACCGCCTTACCCCCTTGCGCCGCCCGACCTACCGTTGACTCTGTGACCAGATTCAAAATCTGGTCACAGCAGCGGAGGGGGGGCCATGGAACGGGCGGAGCGGGCCGAGCGCATCCTGGAGGCGGCGGGGGAACTGCTGCTCGCCTGGGGGTACGGACGGCTGACGATCGAGGAGATCGCCCGGCGCGCCAAGGTCGGCAAGGGGACGGTCTACCTGCACTGGAAGACCAAGGAGGCGCTCCTCCTGGCCGTCGTGCTCAAGGCGCAGACCCGCACCCACCAGCGCCAGTTGGCGCGGATGCGCGCCGACCCGTGGGAGGTCCTGCCCAGCCGGTACGTCGGCGGGCTCTTCCTCGACTTCCTCGACGAGCCGGTGCTGCGCGCCCTCTACACCGACGACTCCGACGTCCTCGGCCGGCTCAACGACACCGCCAAGAAGGAGTTCGCCGAGCTGATCGCGCACGGCGACCGGACCCTGTACCGCCACCTCGAAGTGCTGCGCACACACGGGCTGCTGCGCGACGACACCGACCTGCACCACCAGCAGTACACCCTGATGGCCATCGTCACCGGCTTCTTCCTGTCCGAAGCGCTGCTCCACGACCGTGCCCCGGACACCCCGGAGGTACGTGCGCAGCTCCTCGCCCGGACGGTCCGGAGCACACTGGAAACTCCGGTCGTGCCCGGCCACGGCCCCTGCCCGGCCCCCGGCTCCGGCCCCGCACCCGACGCCGTCGTCGCGGCCGCGCCCGGGGTCATCGCCCTCCACGAGGAGCTGGGGGAGCTGAGGGCGCGGGAGATGCGCCGGCAGGTACGCAGCTGATCCTTGAGTCCCACCCCGACTCCACCACTCCAGATCGACTCCCAAACGGAGGAGAACGAGATGTCGGCATTACCCAGCTCTCCGTTCGCCGAGCACGTGGGGAAACACCCAGGCGAGCCGAACGTGATGGATCCGGCGCTGATCGGCGACCCGTTCAGGGGCTACGGCGCGCTGCGCGAGCAGGCCCCGGTCGTCCGCGGGCGGTTCATGGACGACTCGCCCGTGTGGTTCGTGACCCGCTTCGAGGAGGTCCGCCAGGTCCTGCGCGACCAACGGTTCGTGAACAATCCGGTCTCCGCGGCCCTGGGCGATGCCGCGCCCGAGCAGTCGCCGCGGGACCGCATGCTGGACATGATGGGCCTCCCGGAGCATCTGCGCGTCTATCTGGCCGGCTCGATCCTCAACTACGACGCCCCCGACCACACCCGGCTTCGCCGCCTGGTGTCGCGCGCCTTCACCGCCCGGAAGATCACCGCGCTGCGTCCGCGCGTCGAGGAAATCGCCGACGAGCTGCTGACCCGGCTCCCCGAGCACGCCGAGGACGGCGTGGTCGACCTGATCCAGCACTTCGCCTACCCCTTGCCGATCACCGTGATCTGCGATCTCGTCGGCATCCCCGAAGCGGACCGCCCGCTGTGGCGGAAGTGGGGCGCCGACCTCGTCTCGCTGGAGCCGAAGCGGCTCGGCGCGACGTTCCCGGCGATGATCGACCACATCCACGAGCTGATCCGCGAACGGCGCGGCGCGCTCACCGACGACCTGCTCAGCGAGCTGATCCAGACCCATGACGACGACGGCGGCCGACTGAGCGACGTCGAGATGGTCACCATGGTCCTCACCCTCGTCCTGGCCGGCCACGAGACCACCGCGCACCTCATAGCCAACGGCACGGCGGCGCTGCTCGGCCACCCCGACCAGCTGCGCCTGCTCAAGGACGACCCGGCGCTGCTTCCGCGCGCGGTCCACGAGCTGATGCGCTGGTGCGGGCCGGTGCACATGACCCAACTGCGGTACGCCTCCCAGGACATCGAGCTCTCCGGTACGCGGCTCCGCAAGGGCGACGCCGTACAGCTCATCCTGGTGTCGGCGAACTACGACCCGCGCCACTACACCGACCCGGACCGTCTCGACCTGACCCGCCACCCCGCGGGCCACGCCGAGAACCACGTGGGCTTCGGGCACGGGCCGCACTACTGCCTGGGGGCCTCGCTCGCCAGGCAGGAGGGCGAGGTCGCGTTCGGCAAGCTGCTGAAGCGCTTCCCGCAGGTGTCGCTGGGCGTCGAACCGGAGCAGCTGGAGCGGCTTCCGCTGCCCGGCAACTGGCGGCTGGCGGCACTGCCGCTGCGATTGGGGTAACCGCCGTCAGGGGCGGGGGAGCGGGCCGGCGCTCCCCCGCCGTGTGCCCGGGCCCGGGGGCGTTACTGCCCGCCGTCCACCTGCGCCCGCCAGGTGACCGGCTGCGCGCCCTGCCCCTCACCGGTGAAGACGACGGCGGCCGGGGCATCGCCCTTCGGCAGCAGGTGGATCGAGCACTCGGTGACCACGCCGTTCGGCCTGACCATCTTGTTCGGCACGGCTTCGGGGCACTTGCCGACCCCGGGCCCGCCGATGTCGATCAGCAGCATCCGCCTCACGGTCTGCCCGCCGGCGGTCCGCAGCGCGATCCCCTGGCTCATGCCCGGCACCAGGTCGTACTTGCCGCTGTTGCGGTACTGCATCGTCACGTAGTACGGCACCATCTTCTTCTGGTCCGCGTCCAGGTCGAAGCGGCCGAGGTCGGCGAGGGAGCCGGTGCGCACGCCCTTGGGGGTGATGCGCAGCGAGACCGGGCGGCTGTCGCTGTCCTCCGTGATGCCGTCGGCGGGCACGTCCGGGGCCAGTACCCCCTTGGAGCCGCCCTCGGCACCGCCGACCGGCCAGATGAGGGTGTCGCCTTCGTCGTCGTTGTAGGAGACGGTCGCCGGCGGCTGCCCCTTGGGCAGCATGAAGATCCGGCAGATCGCCGACGTGGCACCGGCGGCCAGTTCGGCGGTGCCGCCCTCGCGGCACTCGGGCGGCAGACCGGAGCCGGTCGCCAACGGGTTGGACTGGAACAGCGAGACGCGCTCGGCGGCCTGACCGTCCGCCCCGTTGACGGAGAAGTTCCGCGACGGGTCCACTCCGCTCAGCGTGCTCTTGGCGGTGTTGGTGTAGGAGAAGGTGAGGTAGTACGGCACCATCCCCTTGAGGTCGTCGTCCAGCCGGATGTGCGAGAGGTCGGAGTCCGAGCCGCGCGCGAGCCGGGTGGGCGTCAGCCGCAGCGGATGCGCCTTGTCGTCGGAGTCGGTCCAGGTGGCCGGGCGCGGTGTGGCCTTCATCGGCAGCGGCTTGGCGGGCGTGACGGACTCCGACGCCCCCGGCTTCTTGGCGGTGCCGGCCACGCCGGAGCACCCCACGGCCAGCAGCATCAGCGCGCCGACACCCGCGGCACCGGCGACACGTATCGGCTTCCGCACGACAAACCCCCGTTGTTCTGTGCCGTCTGGCGCCTCACCACACGGCCGTCGACTCTCGTCGCTCTCCGGCTTTCCGGCAGCCCCGCCCGGCCTGTCCGGTCTGTCCGGCCCGGCCGGACAGTCAGGTTAGCCGCCCCGCGAAGCGGGGACGGCGGCGCCCCGGGCCCCGGCCCTCGGGGACTTCCGGCCCGTCCTCAGCGCGGAAGGCTCGCCTTCAGCGAGTACATGAGGGGGATGCGGGGGCGGTCCCCGGGAAAGCGGTAGTAGCCGTCGTCGTCGCGGCGCAGCGCCGTGAAGCGCTGGAACATCGTCATGTCGTGCTCGTGCAGGAAGTCGATGCGCAGACCGGCGCCGGCGAGCGCGGAGACGACCTCGCCCAGCGGATGCTGCCATTCGACGCTGCGGTTGTTGACCGTCGGCGCGTCGAAGTCCGTGTACGTACCGGGGATTTCGTCGACCCAGGCGTCCCGGCTGAAGTAGTCGTGGATGATGCGCGACCCGCTCTCGTCGTCCAGCACATCGCACAGCGGGTGGAACTCGGCGAGGTAGAGGAACCCGCCCGGCGCGACGAGGGAGGCGGCGGTGTCGGCCCAGCGTTCCAGGTCCGGGAGCCAGTTCAGGGCCCCGATGCCGGTGTAGACGATGTCGTACGCGGGGTCGGGGACGGCTTCGGCGGCGTCATAGACGTCGGCGGCGACGAAGGTCGCCCGCTCCGGCGGGTAGCCGAGCTCGGCGGCCAGCTCACGGGCCGTTTCGACGGCCTGCTCGGAGAAGTCCAGGCCGACGACGCGGGCGGCGCCGCGGTGGGCCCAGGAGAGGGTGTCCTGTCCGAAGTGGCACTGGAGGTGGAGCAGGGACCGGCCGGTGACGTCGCCGACCTCGGCGATCTCGAAGTCGCGGATGACGTCCCGGGCCCGGCGGAATCGGTCCTGGTCGTAATAATCGCTCGCGGTGTGGATGGCCACGCGCTCGTCCCACCTGGCGCGATTGGCCTCCCGCCAGTCGTCGGGGCCGCTATGTCCTTGCATACGACGAAGTTATCCACAGCCTTGCGGCCCTCGCCAACGCAATTCGAGCGCCGGGCGCAGAATGGGCCCATGACTGACGAGACGACCGCAGGCCCAGCCCCCTCCATCGATCCGATCGCCCCGGCGACCGCAGCCGACCGCTCCCCGGGGACGGCCCCGGCCGGGCCGATAGCGGGCACGGAGATGCCCGACTGGGAGAAGCGCTTCCGCGCGCCGCGGATCGGGCTGCCGGACTGGGCCGAGGACGCCCCGGACCGCTCCCTGTTCGTCTCGAACGCCACCGGCACCTTCGAGCTGTACGCCTGGGACCGGGCGACGGGCGGGCAGCGCCAGGCCACGGACCGGCCGAACGGCACGACGGACGGCACGCTGTCGCCGGACGGCGAGTGGATCTGGTGGTTCTCGGACACCGACGGGGACGAGTTCGGCGTGTGGATGCGCCAGCCGTTCGGCGGCGGCCCGGACGAACCGGCCACCCCGGGCCTGACCCCCTCGTACCCCGGCGGCCTGGCGATCGGCCGCGACGGGACGGCGGTCGTCGGCTGCTCGACGGACGAGGACGGCTCGACGGTCCATGTCGTACGGCCGGGGCAGCCGCCGGTGGAGATCTACCGTCATCGGGAGTCGGCGGGCGTCGGCGATCTCTCGCACGACGGCTCGCTGATCGCCATCGAGCACACCGAGCACGGCGACGCGATGCACTCCGCGATCCGCGTCGTGCGGCCCGACGGCTCCGTGGTCGCCGAGCTGGACGACACCAACGGCGGGACCGAGGAGCTGGGCCTGTCGGTGATGGGCTTCGCGCCGGTGGACGGCGACGCCAGACTGCTGGTCGGGCACCAGCGCCGGGGCCGCTGGGAGCCCATGATCTGGGATCCGCTGACCGGTGAGGAGACGGCCCTCGACATCGAGCTGCCCGGAGACGTGGGCGCCGACTGGTATCCGGACGGCTCGGCGCTGCTGGTCGAGCACGAGTACCAGGCGCGCAGCGAGCTGTGGCGCTATGAGCTGGCCGCGGCGGGCGCTCCGGGGCTGACCCGGGTCGAGACCCCGGCCGGCACGGTCTCGGGCGCGACGGCACGGCCGGACGGCACGGTCGAGTTCCTGTGGTCGTCGGCCGCGCAGCCTCCGGAGGTGCGCTCGACGAGCGGCAAGGTCGTGCTGGACCCGCCCGGTATGAAGGCGCCCGGATCGGTGCCGGTGCGCGACGTCTGGGTGGAGGGCCCCGGAGGCCGTATCCATGCGCTGGTGCAGCAGCCGGCGGGCGACGGCCCCTTCCCGACCGTGTTCGACATACACGGCGGCCCGACCTGGCACGACAGCGATGCCTTCGCCTCGTCCCCGGCGGCCTGGGTGGACCACGGCTTCGCGGTCGTACGCGTCAACTACCGCGGCTCGACCGGGTACGGCCGCGCCTGGACGGACGCGCTCAAGCACCGCGTCGGCCTGATCGAGCTGGAGGACATCGCCGCGGTGCGCGAGTGGGCTCTCTCGTCGGGGCTGGCGGATCCGGAGCGGCTGGTGCTGGCCGGCGGCTCCTGGGGCGGCTACCTCACACTGCTGGGGCTGGGCACCCAGCCGGACGCCTGGTCCGTGGGCCTGGCGGCGGTCCCGGTCGCGGACTATGTCACGGCCTACAACGACGAGATGGAAGCTCTCAAGGCGATGGACCGGACCCTGTTGGGCGGCACGCCCGAGGAGGTCCCGGAGCGCTTCGAGGCGTCGTCCCCGCTGACGTATGTGGACGCGGTGCGGGCACCGGTCTATATCTCCGCCGGCGTCAACGACCCCCGCTGCCCGATCCGGCAGGTGGAGAACTACGTCGAGCGGCTGGAGGGGCGCGGCCACCCGCACGAGGTCTACCGCTACGACGCCGGCCATGGCTCGCTCGTCGTGGAAGAGCGCATCAAGCAGGTCCGGCTGGAGCTGGAGTTCGCCCAGCGGTACGTCATGGAGAAGAAGCGGGAGAGCTGACGCGACAGCGGCTGGGGCAGGGCCTCCTCCGGCGCTGCCCCACCGCCCCACCCCACTGAACCCGTAGGACCGGCCTTCGCTCAGGACGGCCTTGCTCAGCGGGCGGTGTGATGGGCGAGGGCGGCGTGCGGATCGGTGCCCTCGGTGGTGTGGTCGGTGTGCACGGTCGCGGCGGTGAGCCGGGGGACGGCGTGGATAAGGGCGTGTTCGGCGGCGACGGCGAGGGCGTGGGCCTGCACGACGGTCAGGGTGGAGTCCACGACGATGTCGGCCTCGGCACGCAGGGTGTGCCCGATCCAGCGCATACGGACCTGCCCGACGCCGCGGACACCGTCCACGGTGCGCAGGGCGGTCTCGGCGGTGTCGATGAAATGGGGGTCGACGGAGTCCATCAGGCGCCGGTAGACCTCGCGGGCCGCATCGCGCAGGACCAGCAGGATGGCGGCGGTGATCAGCAGACCGATGAGGGGGTCGGCCAGGCGCCAGCCCAGGGCGGCGCCACCGGCGCCGAGCAGGACGGCCAGTGAGGTGAAGCCGTCGGTGCGGGCGTGCAGGCCGTCGGCGACGAGGGCGGCGGAGCCGATCCTGCGGCCGGTGCGGATGCGGTAGCGGGCCACCCACTCGTTGCCGACGCATCCGGCCAGGGCGGCCAGCGCCACCGCCCACAGGTGCGTGACCTCACGGGGGTGCAGCAGGCGGTCGACGGCCTCATAGCCGGCCAGGAGGGAGGAAGCGGCGATGGTCAGCACGATGGCGATACCGGCGAGATCCTCGGCACGGCCGTAGCCGTAGGTGTAGCGGCGGTTCGCGGCGCGGCGGCCCAGGACGAACGCGATGCCCAGCGGGACGGCGGTAAGGGCGTCGGCACCGTTGTGGATGGTGTCGCCGAGCAGTGCCACCGACCCGGACACCACCACGACCACGGCCTGGAACACGCAGGTCAGACCGAGGATGCCGAGCGAAAGCCAGAGGGCGCGCATCCCCTCGCGGGAGGTCTCCATCGCGGTGTCGACCTTGTCCATGGCCTCATGGCTGTGCGGCGTGACCAGGTGCCCGAACTGGTGCCGCAGCCGCGCCCACCACCCGGCATGGTGGTGATCGTGCACGGCGAAGTGGCCACCGTGATCGGCATGGCTGTGGTGCTGCCCCTCGTGGGCGGCCTGCCCGCGATGGGGGGCGTGACCAGGGCCGTGCCGGTGGCCATGGCCGTGACCGTGGTGGGCGGCGTGCGGATCGGTGGAGGTATGGCGGTCGGCGGGTGCCTGGTCGTGACCGTGGTCGGCGATGTGCGGGTGGTCATGGCCGTGCGAGTGGGAGTGCGAGCGGTTGCCTGCCATACGGCCTACCGTGGCACGCCGACTCGATTGCGGCTACAACGGTCATACGCCCGCTGACCAGGTGCAACGCCATTGCAGGTGGGGGTGGGGAGGGAG